>DAIPKT010000019.1:0-10006 GCA_036769645.1 bacterium
TCAACAATAGCCGAAAAGGAATTTCCAATATAATCAGAAGAGACCAAAGGAGCATCCTCTATTCCCAAAATTCCTTTTAGTTCTTTTTTCTGAGAAGCCTTTTTGAAAATATAATTTACTTCTTCAGCAGTTGTTTCTTTCTCAACAATACATATTAAATCTAAAATTGAAACAGTCGGCGTAGGAACTCTCATTGCAATCCCATCTAATTTTCCTTGGAGTTCTGGCAGGACCCGACCAATGGCTCTGGCTGCTCCAGTGGTTGTTGGAATAATATTTAAAGCGGCCGCCCTGGCTCTTCTTAAATCTTTATGAGGTAAATCCAAAATCCTCTGGTCATTAGTATAACTATGAATAGTAGTCATAAATCCTTTGACAATTTTGAAATTCTCATTTAAGACTTTAGCTACTGGAGCTAAGCAATTAGTGGTGCAAGAGCCCATATCAACTATTTCATCTTTTTCTGGATCAAATTTTTCCTCATTAACTCCCAGAATATAAGAAGGAATTTTTTCTGGATTATCACTGGGAGCAGAAATGATTACTTTTTTTGCTCCAGCCTCTAAGTGCTTTTTTGCTCCCTCATAATCAGTAAAGCGACCAGTGCATTCCAAAACAATATCTATTCCCAATTTCTTCCAAGGCAATTTTGCGGGATCAGTTTCAGCAAAAACTAAAACCTGCTTTCCATTTCTTGTTCCGTTTAATAAAAGTGCCTTTTCAGTGAATTTTACTGGCCTTTGATAGATTCCATAAAGGGAGTCGTATTTTAAAAGATGGGCCAGAGTTTTTGAATCAGTTAAATCATTAATGGCAATTACCTCCAAATTGGGATGATTATCAATTATTCTCCTAAAGGTAGGCCGACCAATTCGGCCAAATCCATTGATAGCAATTTTAATCATAAATTAGGTTTTAGGTTTTAGGAAATTAGGTCTGAGATAAATTTTTCTAATTTCTAACTCCTAATTCCTAAAAGCTGTGAAATTTTCTCTTTATCAAATCCGACCACAATTTGGTCATCAATTTCCACTATCGGAACTTCCAATCTACCTGATTTTTTTATCATCTCATCCCTGGCTTTTTTATCTTTAGAAACATCAATCTCCTCAAACTCAATATTATGCTCTTTCAAAAATTCTATTAAGGTATAGCAATAAGGACAGGCGGTGGTGGTAAAGATGCGAACTTTAGGTTGGGCCATAGAGCTTCCAATTTAAATATTACAACTGGCAGCCTGATAACTCAGCTAATTTTTCAAGGGGTTTAAATCCGGGCGATTTTTCTCCATTGGGAAGTTGCCAGGTTGGAAAACCGGTAATCCCAGCTTTTTGGCATTCAGGGGTTAACTCTTTTGTCTTTGGATCGGAGCACTCAATATATGGCAAATATTGAGCAGCTTGACCAAAAATTTCTTTTTGTTTATTGCACCAGCCGCACCAATAAGCGCCGTAAAATTTTGCTCCCTTTTCGCTTAGGCATTTAGCCAAGGTTTCTAATTTCTCTTCAGAATACTCTTTTTCTGGAGATAGGGGCTTTTCTTCTTTTTTTGGTTCCTCTTCTGGAAGTGCTGGTTGAGACCTGAGAGTTTCTTCTAACCCAATGGCTTGGATAAATAAAATTTTTCCATCCTTTGTCACATAAACATTATGTTTATCCTCTCCGATTTTAAGATTAATTTTATATACTCCACTTTCTTCTGTCACATTTACTAAAGAAGCAGTTAATCCTTCTCCTAATAGATTCTGATTTATAAAATTGATTACCATTTCAACTACTGATTGGGGAGATAAAACTTCTGAAACTTTCTTTTTAATTTCTTTTCCTTGATTTATATAAATAATGGCTCCAGCAATTAATAACCCAGCAATCACAATCGCCAAAAGTATTAAATTTTTCTTTATTTTTTCAAGCATAATTTCATAATTTAATGATAGCTAAATTTTTAATCTTTGGCAAGCTCCAAAATTTTTGCCATTAAATTAAGTTGTTTTATCCTTCCTAATCCTCCTTCTTTACAAGCTTTTTCGCTAAACTCTTTTATTTTATCTTTTTGATTGCCAAAAATCAAAATTGGTATTGGTTTTGAGCAATGTTTTTTGAGTAATGAACAAGTTGAATGATCTCCAGTCACCACTATCAAACTTTTGCATCCGTGCACTAGTGCATAGAAGTTTTTGTCAATTTTTTCAATAAATTCTTTTTTTCCCCTAAAATTTCCATCTTCAGCTAAATTGTCAACTGCTTTGATATGGCAGAAAACAAAATCGTATTTCAAAAGAGCTTTTTTGGCCGTCAAAAACTTCGCCCTTAAATCGGTATTGGGAAGGCCAGTAAATTTTCTACTCTCAATTAAATCCATTCCTAAAAATTTTCCAATTCCCTTATAAAGACTACCGCCGGCAATACAACAGGCTTTTAATTTGTATTTTTGATAAAAACTGGGAATTTTTTTAAAAGTACCAGCTCCCCTAACCAAAATATAATTTGCTGGCAATTTTCCTTGCTTTCCCCTTTTTTTGTTTAAGGGATGGTTCTTTAAAATACTTTCAGCTTTTTTTAAAAATTGATTTAAAATTCTGGCCGTAAATTTAGCTTCACTCGATTTATCTAAGGGCTTAATTTCCAGGGGTCTGACGCCAGTAACTTTTGGATCTGAATCTGAAATTTTTGGAGATAAATTCTCCACTCTTTGGCCCAAACTTTTCACTGTATTTTGACAAGGTCGCATTATAATCCCAATTCGATGGCTAATCCCTTTACCAATCAAAAATTTTACGAGGGGCCCGCCGAAGGCGGGAGGGTGGTGGGGGGGTCGGAGTCCCTCAATTTCAATCCCACCAATATCTTTAATTAAATCCTCAGTCTCTTCAATTCTTCCTGCCCGACGATCGATAATTCGGCCTTCTTTATCTAAGGTAGCGAAATTTCCCCTTAGACAGACATCGCCTGGTAAGATTTTCATTCCCATCCCCAGAACTTCCAAAACTCCTCTTCCGGGATTAAAAATTTTTGGCTGATAGCCAAAGAGGGCAAAATGGGTCTCCTCGGAAGTGGGTGATTTTTTATTTTCAGTATAAGGCAAAATTAAACCAGTAATTCCTTTTTCAGCTAAAAAATCCAAGTTAGGGGTTTTGGCTGCTTCGAGGGGAGTTCTGTTGCCCAGAGCCGGAATAGGTTCATCTCCCAGGCCATCAATGATGAGAAGAAAAATTTTCCTCTTTCTGAAATGAAGTTTAGAGACCATATTTGAAAACATTTAAAATCCATTCCATTCCATAAAAGCCAGCCAAAGCCAAAGTCAAATGCATAATCATTTTTCCAAGAAAAGTGGCGAAAATAAACTTTTTTAGATTGTAATTAAAAATCCCAGCCAAAATTCCAATCAGATCAAAAGGAAGAGGGGTGGCGGCAAAGAGGATGATTGCCCAAAATCCCCTCCCCCGAGAAAACCAATCTTTTCCCATTTCAAAATATCTTTTTTGCCATTTTTTTAAAACATATCCTCCACCCCAACCAACTCCATAGGCAGTTGTTTCTCCCAAGGCAGCGCCAAAAGCTGAAAAAATTGCCACTAAAAATGGACTTAATATTCCACCAAAAATAAAAACTGAAACATAACCTGGAAGGGGAAAGAAAACCGAACTGCAACTAATCAGATTGACCAGAAAAAGACCTGGATAGCCAAAAATTTGGATCATTCCATATCCCCATTCTGAAAACTGAGCCAAATCCATATTAAAAATTTTTTAGTTCTTCCTCAATTTTTAATAATCGATTATATTTTGCCACCCTTTCTCCCCTGGCTGGCGCCCCCGCTTTTATAAAATCAGCTCCGATTCCGACAGCAAAATCAGAAATGAAATCATCATTAGTTTCTCCGGAACGATGAGAGACCATTACTTTCCAGCCAAAAGATTTGGCTAATTTCACCGCCTCAATTGCCTCGGTCACTGTTCCAATTTGATTTATTTTAATAATGGCTGCGTTACAAGCTTTTTTTTCTCTTGCCACTTTTATTCTTTTCGGATTCGTCGCTAATAAATCGTCACCAAATATTAATAATTTTGAATTTTGAATTTTAAGTTTTAAATTTAATTCTCTCCATCCTTCCCAATCATCTTGGGCAAATGGATCTTCAATCCCAATTATCGGATATTTTTCAATTAATCTTAAATAATAATTAAGCAGGTCTTCCTTAGTGAAAACTCCTATTTTCATTTTGTACTTCCTATTTAGATAAAATTGAGAGGCAGCCACATCTAAAATAATGTTTACTTTCTTTTGATAGCCAAGTTTTTTAGTAGCTTCCATTATTAAATCTAAAGCTTCTTCTGGCACTCTGGCTGGTGGAGCAAAACCCCCTTCATCACCAAGATTAATCGCCAAATCAATATACTTTTCTTTAATTATTTTTTTTAATTCCTGATAAATCTCAGCTCCCATTCTCAAAGATTCTCTAAATTTGAATTTTTCTACGCCTGTAGATTTTTTCAAATTTTTGATCTGAGGTAAAATCATAAACTCTTGAAAATCCAACTCATTTCCAGCATGAGCTCCCCCATTGATTACATTAAAACAAGGTTGAGGCAAAACTAATACATTTAGAGCGATCGCTTTATTTGTATTAGTTGAAAGTTGCCGAATATATTGCCATAAAGAGATTTTTTTTGTTCCAGCCCCGGCCCGGCAGATGGCCATTGAAACTGGTAAAATTGCATTTGCTCCCAACCGAGATTTATTTTTTGTCCCATCTAATTTAATCATCAAATTATCTATTTCTTTTTGACGAGTTACATCTTTTCTTTTTAGTTTGGGAGCAATAATTTTATTAATATTTCTTACTGCCTTTAAAACTCCCATTCCCTGATATCTTTTTCCACCATCCCTAAGTTCCACTGCTTCGTATTTTCCTTTGGAAACCCCCGAAGGAACTGAAGCTGAAAAAATTCCTTTTTCAGTAGTTAACTCAACTTCAACCGTCGGATTTCCTCTGGAGTCAAAAATTTCTCGTGCCTTTATTGATTTAATCTTAAAATTCCTCATCTGTTTAACACTTCCTGTTAAACCTTTTTATTTATTTTTTGGAGATAATCATAGGCGGCCAAAGCGGCTTTAGCTCCTTCGCCAGCGGCAGTGACAATTTGCTTGTATTTTCCAACATTTACATCTCCAGCAGCAAAAAGACCAAGGGTTTTTGTCTGGAATGTTTCAAAATCAACTTTTATTTCGTCTTTTTCATTAAAATTAACTAAATCTTTGACAAAACCAGTAGCCGGGATAGAACCAATCTCAACAAAAACTCCTTCAACTAGAAGGGTAATATTTTTATTAGTTTTTCTATTTTGATAAATTAGTGAATTGACAAATTGATTGCCTTTAATTTCTTTTAAGAGGGCATTTTTAATAATTTGAACTTTTCCGGTTTTTTTAACCATTTCTTGATTTTTGGCATCAGCCTTAATTTTTTCTCCCGATTCCAAAATATAAATTTTTTTGGCAATCTGGCTTAAAAATATGGCTGCCTCAAAAGCCGAATTTCCCCCACCAATCACGGCCACCGTTTTCCCTTTAAATAAGAAACCATCGCAGGTTACGCAATAACTTACACCACGACCCAGGTATTTTTTTTCTCCGGGAACTTCAAGAGGTCTGGGATCAGCGCCCGAAGCAACAATGACTGCTTTTGATTCAAATTTCTTTTTACTGGCAGTATAAACTAAAAAATGACCCTTAATCTTTTCCAGTTTTATTACCTCATCCTTCTCAATGTCAATTTTTTGCTTTCTTAAATGTTTTTCGAATTTCTGAATTAGTTCTAAGCCGGAAATTTCTTCAAAACCAGGGTAATTTTCAATCATTACTGCTTTTCTGGCTAATTGACCTCCAAAACTTTTAGTAATTAACAAAGTATTTAATTTTTGCCTGGCAGCATAAATTCCGGCTGTAATTCCAGCCGGTCCCCCACCGATGATAATTAAATCGTATAACATAGGTTTAAAACCCGAAGTTAAACCTTTGATTTAGTGTAAAACTTCGGGAATGGCCTCAATTAATTCGGTAGCTAATAATCCTTCTTTTAATCTTTGGCTAACAATTTCACCAGCCTTTCCATTAATATAGGCAGCTGCCTGAGCAGTAGTAAAAGGATCAATTCCTCGGGCAAGCAAAGCTCCACAAATTCCAGCTAGGGTATCGCCACATCCTCCTTTAGTCATAAAAGGAGTACCAGTCTTATTTAAAGTTATCTCTTTTCCATCTGAAATTATATCTATTTTTCCTTTAAGTAAAATGGTGGTTTGCAATCGGGCCGCTTCTTCTTGAACTGCTTTGATTTTCTCTTTTTCTGGCAGTTTATAAACTTCTCTTTTAGTCAAGACAAAAAATTCGTAAGTGTGAGGGGTAATCAAAAATGGTCTTCCTGAAACAATCTCTGGTTTTTTACCCAGGGCATGAATAGCATCAGCATCAATCACGGCTGGAACTGAGATCTGCTCAAGGTATTCTAAAATTACTTTTTGGGTTTCTTCTGAACGACCCATTCCACCGCCAATGACAACGGCACAGTTCCCCCGAGCCACTGCTTTGGCACTTTCAGTCATTGAAATCAAGGTGGCCAGATGTTTACTTTCCAACCAATTCCCCTCCAAAGGATAGGCAGCCAAGTTTGGCGAGAAAGAGGCGATGATATCAGCTGCCCTTTTTGGCGCAATTACTCTCACCATATCCACTCCTGATTTAAAAGCGGCCAGGGCTGAAAGGGCTGGTGAGCCAGAATAAAAATCCGAGCCCCCAATTACTATCAAAAGCCCGTAATCATATTTTTTACTTTCTCTTGGCCTCTTTTTGTAGATATCTTTTAAAATACTTTTAGTTACTTCTTTCACCTCAATTTTCCCTAATCTACCCTATTAAATATTAGTGAAATTGGTGGTAAATTTGGGTAAATTAGTGAGTTTTAAATATTTTTGACCTTTATAATATTTTACCATAGCGAAAAAAAATAAAAAGGATCGAAAGGGTTCCTTTAGAAAAGGGTTTCTTTTGCTTTCAAGAGTTCAGCTCGAGTTGGTTTCTCTCTACTAGCTATGCCTCAAATTGTAACCTCATCTAACTAATGCTAAAATAAAGAAAAAGTGAAAAACTCAAAAACAATTCTTATTGCCTTGGGAGGCTCAATAATTTGTCACCAGCCAGGGAAAATCAATACCGATTTTTTAAAGAAGTTTAAAAAAACTAATTTTAAAATTTCTTCGGAAGAATTTCCGATTTATTATTGTGACAGGAGGTGGAAAAATCTCCCGGCTTTATCAAGGAGCAGCAGTTAAAATTATTAAATTGCCCTATGAAGAGGTTGATTGGTTAGGAATCCAGGCTACCCGACTTAATGCCCATTTGTTAAGAACAATTTTTCGAAAAGTGGCTTATCCAGTGGTTTTGGACTCCAACCCACCCTCCACCCTCCCAGCTTCGCTGGGTCCCTACCCAAAAAAGCCGGTTAAAAATAACTGGAAGGTCTTAATTGGGGCTGGCTGGCGACCGGGCTGGTCAACTGATTATATTGCAGTTTTACTGGCTAAAAGATTTAAAGTAAAAGAAATCATTGATGCTGGGAATATTCTCTTTGTCTACAATGAAGATCTTTTAAAATACAAAAATGCTCTGGCTATCAAAAGAATATCCTGGAAAGATTACCGAAAATTAGTAGCTCCAAAATGGATTCCCGGTCTAGCTGCCCCAATTGATCCCATTGCCACCAAATTAGCTCAGAAGTTGAAAATCCGGGCCTTGATAATTAAAGGAACAGAGCTTAAAAATTTAGAAAAAGTTATCTCAGGTAAAAAATTCAAAGGAACACTTATTGAGCCCTAAATAACTTTTTTCCGCCTTAAAAAAGCTGGGGTCTCCCAAAATTTTTCTTTCTCTAACATTTCTTTTTCCATCTCTTCGGCCTCTTTCTTTATTTGGAGGGCACTTTTCCTAATTTTCTCGCCTAAGGGAGGTACCTCGGCTTCCGGAGGCAACACTTCAACCGGTGGTTCGGTGATCACTTTTTCCTTTGGTTTTTCGACAACTTTGATTTTAACTTTTCTTGCTTTTTTTATTTTTTTAATCTGAAGAGGTTTGACCTCTCCATTTACTTTTTCTTTTTTTTCGGCTGGTTTTTTCGGGATCTCATTAGAAAAAATTTTAGTTGAAAGGCCGGTAGCAAAGATTGTTGTCTTAATAATATTTTGATATCTCTCCCCTTGGGAGATCCCAAAGATAATTTTCGCCTCTTTATGGGCTTTTTCCACAATATTTTTCGAAATCTGGCTTACTTCTTCAAGATTAAGCTCTTTTTGGCCGGCAATATTATATAGAATTCCTTTAGCTCCTTTAATGCCATAGGGAGACAAAGGTGAATTAAGAACTTTCTCAATTGCTTCCTCGGTTGCTCCTTCTCCTCTTGGAACCTCAACCATATTTAAATAAGATATTCTTCCCCAACCTTCAAGAATTGTTCTTAAGTCGGCAAAATCAATATTAATTAAACCAGGTTGATAAATTATTTCGATTAATCCTCTCAAACCCAAGGCCAGATTTTTATTAATAGACGATAAAGCTTCTTTTAAAGGAGTATTTTTATCAATGAGCTGGAAAATCCTTTCATTGGGTAAAATGGTAATGGCATTTAATTTCGATCTTATTTTTTTCAAACCTTCTTTAGCAATCTCCATTTTCTTTTCTCCCTCAAATTTGAAAGGCAAAGTAAAAATGCCATAACTGAGGCAATTCTGAGTTTTGGCCAGTTTGGCAAAAACTGGAGTAGCTCCAGAGCCCACCCCACCTCCAAGGCAAGCAATTAAAATAACCAGGTCCTGACCCTGGAACAATTTTTTAATTTTCTCTTTTTCATTTTGGGCAGCTCTTTCGGCTAAATCAGGATTCATTCCTGTTCCCAGACCCTGAGTAAAACTTTGACCAAAGGGAAAGAGTTTTACTTTTCTTGAAACTTGCTTTAGGGCTTTTAAATCAGTATTAGCGGCGAAAAAAGTAGCCTTTCCCACTTTTTGAGATAACTCCGAGACAATATTTCCCCCTCCTCCACCAATCCCAATCACCCTGATTTTGGTTTTTTTGATTTCTTCAGTTTCAACTTTTGGCAAAGAAGGTTTCTTAACTACTTTTTTGAATTTCTTAGCCATTATCTAATTATAAACTCTTTTTTACTTTTTCTCAAACTGAAAACCTCTAACTACTTCCGGAGCGATAGCCTCCTCAATCTTGCCAAACTATTTCTTCCTATTTGGCAATATTATCTTGGAGAGCCTTAGCCCTTCTTTTGATTGGTAGCCAAAACACTCATCAAATTAGATAACCTTTTGTTTTAATTTCTGCTCCGGGGATTAAACAACTTCAAACACAGAAGAAAAACCTTCACTTCTTTAGGGCCCAGACTTTCTCTATTATCCTACCTAATTTAATCCACCAAAGCAAGAAACGAAACTTCAAAAAATAAGAAAAGAAGAAGGACTTGACACTCTCTTTTGATAAAGCCATAATAAAATAAGGTTTTGAATAAACTTCCCAATTCAGCAATGTTTCAGAAATTGAAAGAAAATAAAAAATTTCTCTTTCTGGTAGGAAGTATTATTCTAATTTTCTTTCTAATCTCTTTTCTTTATTATCTCTATTATCTCTCTCAGATTGGAAAAATTTCAGAAATAAAAGAAGAAATTATTCCCGAAAAAAGCGAAGAAGAACTAATGATTGAGAGGCAACTCAAGGAACTTGAACAATTAAGAGGAGAAGCTCAACCTCCAACTCCAGAAGAAATTAAAAGACAAATTGAAGAGTTAGAGAAACTTCGAAAAGAAATTAAACCTCCTTCACCAGAAGAAATTGAAAGACAAATTGAAGAGTTAGATAAATTAAGAGAGTTAGAGAAATTAAAGAGATAAATTTATAAGATGGCAATAATAAATAACTTCAATAATAAGTTAAGAACTATTATCTCTCAAAA
>DAIPKT010000020.1:0-9928 GCA_036769645.1 bacterium
AAGTTGGTCCTCAAATCATAAGTTTTCTTAAAAGTAAATTAAAAGAGTGAGATATCCTGGAATTATCCGATCTCGAATTTTTTAAAAGATATTTCAAGAAAAATAGTTTAAATAAAAAAATTATTGAGATTGAATGCCAAGCCAGAAACTCTCTTGGCTACAATGATACTGAAGACTTTAGAGAGAATAGAGTTTGGGCTTTTAAGAAGGTAAAGGCAGTCTAAAAAGAAAGTAGGAAGCTTTCTAAAATTAAGGTTAAAGGTCAAAATCTCTTTAACCAAATTAAAGAGTTGGCTTCCTACTATAAACTTAATGGGTAATAAGAGTTCAGCTATTTTTTCGACATTTTTGGCTAATTTTATTCGGGAAATTTCTTAAAATCTTCCATATTTTAACCCTTTTCCTTATTAGGCATTATCTTTTATGTTAAAATAGAGAAATGAAATTTTTACCTTCTTATCTTAAATTATTAGAGAGTGGGGAGTTGGAGAAAAGGATAGAAAAACTTTATCAGATTTTGGAATCTTGTCAGCTTTGTCCGAGAAAATGCCAAGTTAATAGATTAAAAGATGAAAAGGGAATTTGCCAGACAGGAAAAAAAATAATGGTTTCTTCTTTTCATCCCCATTTTGGCGAGGAAGCGCCTTTAGTTGGAATCTATGGCTCAGGAACAATCTTTTTAACCTATTGCAATTTAAGATGTGTTTATTGCCAAAATTACGAGATATCCCATCTGGGAATAGGTAGAGAATATTCGGAAAAAGAGGTTAGCCAGATGATGCTCAATTTGCAAGGCCGGGGTTGCCATAACATCAATTTTGTTACCCCAACCCATTTTGCCCCTCAGATTGTCAAAACAATAAAATTGGCTGCCCAAATGGGATTAAAATTGCCAATTGTCTGGAATTGTGGTGGTTATGAAAATTTTGAAATAATAAAATTATTGGAGGGAATTGTCGATATTTACATGCCAGATATGAAATATGGAGATAATGAGGGAGGAAAAAAATATTCTCATCCACCAGTTCCTGATTACTGGGAGAGAAACCGAGAGGCAGTCAAAGAAATGCATCGTCAGGTTGGCGACTTAAAACTCGACGAAAGGGGGATTGCCTATCGGGGATTGTTGATTAGACACTTAGTTTTGCCAGGAGATATTTCTCAAAGTGAAAATGTTTTAAAATTCATTGCCAAAGAAATTTCTAAAAATAGCTATGTTAATATTATGTCCCAATATTACCCTTATGGTGAGGCCTTTAAGTTTCCAGAGTTAAATCGGCCAATTACTGAAAAAGAATTTTTAAGAGTAATTCAAATTGCCAAAAAACTGGGTTTAACCCGAGGTCTTATTCCACTCTCCTAACATAGTTGCCAGTTTCGGTGTTTACTTCGATAATGTCACCAGTTTCAACAAAAAGAGGAACATTTATTTTGGCTCCGGTTTCTAAGGTAACTGTTTTTGTTCCAGCTTCAGCCCGACCACCCTTAAGTCCGGGTGGGGCTTCAATCACTCTTAATTGAACTTTAATTGGCAAAACAACATTGATAATTTTATCCCCGAATTTAATTCCGGTTAAAATTTGATTTGGTTTTAAAAACTTTCCGCCCTGACCAATTTGCTTTTCTTCCAATTCAAATCTTTTTCCTGGATTTTCAACTTCAGAAAATCCAAATTTACCCCGATGGCAATAAAGGAATTTTACCTCTAATTTTTCCAATTCCGCTTCTTCAAAAGTATCTGCCTGATGAAAAGTTTTTTCCAGAACTTTTCCGGTAATTAAATTTCTAATTTTTGTTCTAGCCACAACTACATCTTGGGCTTTATATATTTGCTGAAATTCCAAAACCTCATAAGGTTGACCCTCTAAAATAAATTTTATCCCTTTTCTGAGATCAAAATAGGTTAGCATAATTTTGTATTATTTTTAAATTGGTCCTTAATAAAATTGGGGGATCTCTTAAAAATTCTTCATCTCTTTTTGAGATAAAATTAAATCTGGGCCAAGTTTAGTATTTCGGATTTCTTTTCTCGGAATTTCGCCTCTCAAAGCCAAAGCTTGACTGGTGAGGGAGTAGAAATTTGTTTTCTTTCAATCGGTTATTATTTTCCATTCGATTTCTTCTTCTTTGCCGGCAAATTCCAGCCAGTTACCGGCTTCATCAATAACATACCATTTTCTTTTTGTTTCTGACCAGACCATTGGATTTCCTTGATAATAGGGTTTTTTGACAATTTCTTTCGGCTTTAACCTATCTAACTCCAGCCATTTTTTAAAAACCGTTTCAATAGTATAATCTAAATTTCTTGATTTAGCCCATTCAGCCACTTTATCCATAGCTTCAATTGCCTTTTTTCGTGAACCAGCCAATTCCAAAAGTTGCTTTGCCGGTTTAACATATCTTGAATAAATTATTTTTCTTTTCTTTGCACTCTTTTTTATCTCCTTTAAAGTTAAGCCCTTAGTATAAAAATAATGATTAACTATTCTCTGGATGTCATTGGCCAATTTCAACGGCAATTCCAATTGTCCAATTTTTTTGATTTTTTTTAACTTTTTTCTTTTCATTTCTATGCTCTACAACTGTTCGCATTAGCTCGCCATAGCGAAATAATGCGGAGATTTTATTTTAATGTATTTAAAATTTTTTGATAAAAATCTTTTGCTTTATTTAATTCTTCTTCTCCCTTTTTAGTAATTTTATAAATTCTTCTTCTCTCTTTTATTTGGCTTTTAACAAAACCTTCTTTTTCTAAACGATAAAGGACCCGATAGGAAGTAATTCTTCCGGGTTTAAAACCGAATTTATTTTCTATCATCTTTTGAAGCTCCCAGGCATAAATTTCTCTTTCTTTAAGTAGGGTTAAAATATATATCCAGAGGTTTTCCGTAGTATTTGATTTTTGAAGGCGTTCAATGGGTAACATAAAATTTGTGGAAAACTCCACTTGACAAACTATTTTACAATAATAAAATAGTTTAAGTAGGTAAAATAGGGCTATCAAATGAGACTGTTGAAAAATTCTATTTTCTCTACTCAAGACTGACGCCAAATTCAAGCCATGGCATACACTTGGCGTCAATTTGGGAATAGAAATCTTGTCAAAGCCAAGATTATTCAACAGTCTCCAAATATATATTAAATTACTTCAAAAAATATGTCAAAAACCATTAAGATAGCGATTGCGGGAATTGGAAATTGCGCCAGCTCATTAATTCAAGGACTTTTTTATTATAAAGATGTCAAAGATGAAAAAGCACTTATCCCTGGTTTAATGCACAACTTGATAGGGGGTTACAAAATTTCGGATATAAAAGTGGTGGCCGCTTTTGATATTGATGAAAGAAAAGTTGGTAAAGACTTGTCAGAAGCAATTTTTGCTCCTCCAAATTGCACTAAAATTTTTTGCAAAGATATTCCTAAAATGGGAGTAGAAGTAAAAATGGGGCCAGTTCTTGATGGAGTAGCTTCCCATATGAAAGATTATCCTGAAGATAAAACTTTTCTCGTGGCAAGAAAGAAAACGGCTGATGTTACTGAGGAGTTAAGAAAATCAGGAGCTGAAATTTTGATAAATTATTTGCCGGTTGGTTCCCAAAAAGCAACTGAATATTATGCCAATTGTGCTCTAAAGGCCAGAGTAGGATTTATTAATTGTATGCCGGTCTTTATTGTCTCAGATAAAAAATGGGCAGAAAAATTTGAAAAAAAGGGAGTGCCTTGTTTAGGAGATGATATCAAAGGCCAGGTGGGGGCAACAATTGTTCACCGAGTTTTAACCCACCTCTTTACTCAAAGAGGGGTGATTATTGATAAATCTTATCAATTAAATTTTGGAGGGAATAGTGTTACCGGAGATCAAATGATTTTATTGAAGGAAAATGGGAAGATTAAACACACTCAAATAGGAAAATTTATTGATGGTTTGATGGAAAAATATAAAGTTAGAAAGAGACCAGATGGGAAAGAAATAATTTCAAAAAGAGAAATTTCTGAGAAAATTGAATGTTTTACAATCGATGATAGTTTTCAGGTCAAATTAGTTCCGGTGGAAGCTTTTATCCGCCATAAAATTAAAGAAGCACTTTTTGAAATAGAGACAGAGGGAGGGAGAAAAATAAAAATCACAAAAGACCATAATTTATTCATTTTAAATCAAAAAGGAGAATTAGAGCCAATAGCAGTAAAGAATTTAAAAGAGAATGAAAGCTATATTGCTGTGCCTGAAAATTTACTTTCTAATCAAAAAGAAAAGAAATTTATAAATCTTAAAACTTATTTTGAAAATATAGTTGGAGAGTCGTCTTATCGAAAAGGGAAAGTAAAAATTGAGAATGATTTCATTAAGGTCATTGGTTATCCGAAAGTAAAAATTCCTGTTCAGTTTCCTCTATCAGATGAATTTTTACAGATTGTCGGACTTTGGTTAGCTGATGGTTCTTATGACAGAAAAGAAAGCAGTTCAAATATAGAATTAGCCTGCGGAAATGATATAGATTGTGTAAAAATAACCAGGAAATTCTGTAAAAATTTTAATATAACCTATAAAAATAGGGTAAGAAAAGGGAACAAAATTGCTTTGAGAATAAATTCAAAAATCTTGGGCCGAATTTTCAAAATAGCTTTCGGTCTTAAAGGAAGTGCCTTCACAAAGAGAGTTCCTGATTGGATCTTTGACCTTTCAGGTAGACAAATTACCCAGGTTTTAAAAGGATATGTTAGCGGCGACGGGGGAGAAATTGGGAAACAAATAAGGTGGACTTCTATTTCAGAAGAGTTAATTAGAGATGTTCAAACATTATTTTTAAGAATTGGAATTGATACTACAATTTTTAAAGAAGAATATTCAGAAAAAAAAGATAAGAAAGCTTATCCATCAAAATTAGGATATTGCTGGCACGGATTAATTACCGGCTATCGAGATTTTAAACTTTTTATTGAAAAAGTCGGATTTATTCAAAAGGAAAAAAATAAAAAAGCTCTGAAAATCTTAAAAAATGAAAAGAGAGAAAGCTTAAAAGAAAAATTAATCCCTAATTTACCAGTTTTAAGAAATAAATGGAGAATAAAATCCACTTCTTGGTGGAGGACTCCTCAAATTCCAGCAAAGGTTGTCTTGGCCCAACTAAATAAAATTAATCCTGATGAAAAATTTAAAAACAATCTCTATAATGTTTGTACGGGAAAAACCAAATTTCTTAAAATAAAAACTATTCGGGAAATTAAAATGAAAAACGAAGAGTATGTTTATGATTTAAGCGTTAAACCTTATGAAAGATTTATCTGTTCCAACATCTTAATTCACAACACTGACTTTTTAAATATGTTGGCGAGAGAGAGATTAAAATCAAAGAAAATTTCAAAAACTGAAAGCGTCCAATCTCAATTGATAAAAAAATTAAGCTATGATAATTTGCACATTGGTCCCTCTGATTGGGTTCCCTGGCTAAAAGATAATAAAATTTGTTTTATTAGAATTGAGGGAAGAAAATTTGGCAATGTGCCGATAGAAATTGAACTTCGGCTTTCAGTTGAAGATTCGCCAAATTCAGCAGGCTGTGTAATTGATGCTATCAGATTGACAAAATTGGCTCTAGATAGAAAAATTGGCGGACCCTTAATTTCTGCTTCGGCATATTTAATGAAACACCCACCCCAGCAATTCCCTGACGAAAAAGCCAGAGAAATGGTTGAAGAATTTATAAAAGGAATTAGAGAAAGATAATTATGCGACCTTTTGAAAGATTTAAAAAACTAAATACTGAAGGAAATTTGTGGATTTATGTTTTGAGTTTGGGAAAGGAAAATGTTGTTTGTGATGAAGATGTGAGGAGGTTGATTTTTGAGAAATTTGGATTTTTGCCAGGAAATCTTCTTTTAAAAAGTGTTTTGTATCGCTTGAGAAGACAGGGTTATATAAAAACCGAGAGATTTAAAGGAAAAAAGGCTTATAGTATTACTGAGGAAGGAAAGAAAGAATTAGAGAAGATGAAAAACTTCTGTCAGGAATTATTACAAAAAATCTAAATAAAAAATCCACAAAATAAGCTTTTTAAGACTTTGATTTTTTTATTTTGGCTAAAAATATTTGAATTTGAATATGAATCCAAAAAACATTCCATTATTATTGCAGGCGATTTGGTCAACTGGTTTTAATTTAGTTACCAGAATTTTACCTTCTTACTTTGCCACCGTAGCCAGTGCCTTTCAAATTGGTTTGATTTATTCTCTTTATGCTCTGGCTAAATTCTTATCTATACCTTGTGGTTGGGTTTCAGACAAAATAGGAAAATTAGTCAGTAGATAGATATTAAAAGGGCAATATTTTTTATTATTGCTCTTATTTTTTATATTGTTAAAAGCTGGAAGATTCAAGAAAAACCAGAATATCGGGGATTTAGATGTGCAAATTGTCAGCGATACTTACGCAAAGCCTATTATTATTGGCTTGATGGTGGTGGATATAAAACTCCTGTCCATTTTTGCAGAAAGTGCCAGAAAAAACTGGAATCTGGAAAAATTCAAACAACAAAACCGCCTTTATTAGTTAATCGGAAAATCTTTGGATTAGATTTTCCAGAGGAGTTTCTTCAGATATCCAGAGATATAATCAAAAAATGGAATGTCAAATCTAAACCAATATACAAAATTTTTACTTGCGATAAATGTGGAAAGAATATAAACAAAGCTTATCATATCTGGTTAAATATGGGTACTTACTTAGCAGAAGTTCATTTTTGCAAAAAATGTGCTCTTTCGGATAAAATTAAATTAGTGAAAACAGATTTTTTTAAAGAAAGAAGAAATACCCGAAGATATTGACATTTTTTGTTCCACTTAAAATTATGCTCAAGGCAATAGGGATTTATAGAGAAATTAAATTAGCTGGAAAACCAGGGCCTGACCAAAGAATTCTTGACTTGACAGCTGAGGAATTAAGAAAAAGAGGTTTTGAGGTTTCAACAAAAAAGCCGGAAGATTTCTCAGGAAAAGAGAAGGTTGATTTAATTTTTACTATGGCCAGAGGAAAAGAAATAAATGAACTCTTAACAAAAAAAGAAAAAGAGAGGACTTTTATAATAAACTCTCCAAAGAGTATTCGCTTTTCTTTCAATCGGAAATTAACTTATCAAAAAATGAAAAAATTGGGAGCTAATGTTCCAGACACCAAAGTGATAAAAACTGAAGATATAAAATTTTCTGACCTTAAAGGAAAATCTATTTTGAAACCTGCAAATAGGCATGAATTCTGGTTTGTGATTGAAAATGAAGATGATTTTGAAAAGGCGGTCAAGGAATACAAGGAGCAGGGGATAGAGGAAATACTCATCCAGGAATTCATTGATGGGAAACACATTAAATACTATGCTATTGGAAAGGAGGTGATTTTACCTCAAGATATTGAAAATGAAGTCTCTAAAGATGTAATTGAAGAAATAAAAAAACAGACCCTTTTAACTGGAGAGGCAACTGGACTTAAAATTTTTGGCGGAGATTTTATGGTAAAAGATGATACCCCTTTTTGTGTAGATACCAACGATTGGCCCTCAATGGGTTCAATTGAAGGCTTCAGCCAAGAAGAGGCTGCTTCAAAAATAGCTGATTTAATTGAAAAAGAATATTATGCTTACCGAAAATCTCAGGAAAACATTTAAAGGATTTTCAGATATAATAGGCAAAACCATGGGGAAGATTGGGCTATCGCCAAATTTTTTTACTTCTTTAATTTTAGTTTTCGGTTTTATTGCTGCTTATTTTATTTATTTAGGCTCTTTTAAATTAGCAATTTTGTTTATTTTAATTTCTGGATTGATGGATTTTATTGATGGGGCAGTGGCTAAAGCAAATAAAAAAGAAACTAAATTCGGAGCATTATTTGATTCAGTGGCAGACAAAACTTCAGAAATCTCTTGGTATCTAGCTTTAGGACTTTTCAATCCTCAGCTTTGGCTGGGGACCTTTTTGGCAAGCGCCACTTTTATGCTCTCAAGCTATATTTCAAAACATGCCAAAGCTGAAGGCGGAAAAAGTGGCGGCGGAATAATGGAAAGAAAAGAAAGATTAATTTTAATTATTTTAGGATTGCTTTTTATTCAATACATGCAATATATTCTTTACATTATTGCTTTTCTCTCTTTTCTTACCTGTCTCCAAAGATTTTTCTGGAACTATAAAATTCTTCAAAGAGTTTAAGATTTTGGTTGCCAAAAGAGATGGAGGAGTTTCCCGAGACTGGCGAAGGTCTGGACAAAAATAGGGGATTGCTTGCCAAAAATTTTTATCCGTTTTTCTAAAATTGCTTCTTTTAATTCTTCAGGATTTTTTGTTTCAGCTTCAATATAGGCATTACCAACTTCAAAACAGGAATGGGCATCACTACCAGCAGTCATTGGCAGATTATTTTTCTGGCCAAAATTAAGTGCTTTTTTGTTTCCTCTTTTTGTCTGACTGCGGGAATTAAAAACTTCAATTCCATCTACCAAAAAAGCATATTTTTCTAAATCTCTAAATGACTTTTTCCAATAGTAGGGATGGGCAATAATTGCTATTCCACCTTGTTTTTTGATTTCTTTAATCACTTCTTCAACACTTTTTCCTTTTGGGTTTATTTCTTCTTTTAAAAAATATCCCAAAATTTCTCCTATTGTTTTTCCCTCTTTTTTTATTTTAATTTCCTGACCTAAAATTAAAAGAGCGTTTAGTTTTTTGGCTGCTTTTTCCGCTTCTTTCCAACCTGCAGTTGTATCATGGTCAGTTAAGGCAATGCCATCAAGCCCTTTTTCAAGAGCTTTTTTTATCAATTTTTCTGGAGAGCAAATGCCATCTCTTGAATAATAACTATGGCAATGGAAATCTATCTTCATTTTATTGGTATTTTTCAACCGTAAATTTATAAATTAAAATTTTCTCTCTCGAAGGGTCAATTCCACCTTTTTGGCAGGCAATAGAGATTTGTTTTTCAATTGTATCCACCCCTTCTAAATCAGGAAGTAAAAGCCCGGATTTTGCCACAAAATGGCCATTAAAAACTACATCAGTACCATCGGGCTGGGTAATAGGTATGGTTTTTACGATTACACCATATTTTTTTGGATCAAGCTCTTTCAGGTCTTTAACCAATTCCGGCTCACTTAAAATATAAACTATATAAGATAAGGAGTTAAGCTCCTTTTCTTGAACTGGCCCAAATCGATAATCCTCGGTAGCTGCGGCAATAGCATTGTAAATAATTTCCTCGGCAATATTTTTTCTAATTGGCAAATAAGTTCCAATACAACCCCTCAAATTTCCATTTTTCTCAATAGTGACAAAAGTTCCAGCCCTTCTTTCTAAAAATTCTTTTGGTAAATCAGAAGGGAGAGAAATGATCTTTCCCTCTTTTATATAATTTTCAATTGCTAATTTGGCTAAAGAAACTAAAGGATGCATATGTTTGACAAATTTAAAAAATTTCCTATTATTATGATATCAGCTCGTTAAAAAAAATGAAAATCTTCCTAAGAGGAGATATCATGGGTAAAAAAGACTTATGGAGCAAAAACTGGCAATTAATTGAACAGGCTCCTTTAAAGCCAATTGTTTCTCTGGGCAAGGGAATTGAAGCGGCTATATATATTAGTAGAGAAATGATCAGAGAGAGAGAGTTGGTGGTAGATCGAGATTTCTCTTCTTATGGCACAACCTTTAAAGAAATTATTGGAAAATATAAATTTCGAGAAATAACTCAAGGAGGTTTAAAAGTTGATCCACCAATACCCTCTCCTCAAGGCTGTGCCCATGAATATTTTGCCTTCTATCGTCCTTCAGAAATTCGGCAAAGATTCTCTGGTTTCAAAGAAAATATAAATGTTGTTCATAAGAATAAGGAGGGCTTTGCCATATTTTACTATGGTGCCCAAAAGCTCGGATAAATCAAAGAAGATTTTTA
>DAIPKT010000021.1:0-9731 GCA_036769645.1 bacterium
AATTTTGAATTGAGCATATTTTCCTTTATTTTCTACCTCTTTTTAATTTCTCTTCTAATTCCTTAATCTTCTCTTTTAATTTTACCATTTTCAACTCTCTGCCAATAGTTAGACTATAGAACCTCTCTAATCTTCTGGCTCTTTCTTTAAAGATAAAATTTATTAGCTATAGCGAGATAGAAGACGGTTTTTTTATTTTTAGACTCTTTTTAACTGCTGAGTCTAAGATATTAAGCCGTCTTTTTATTTTAAGCTAATTTTAATTTATCATACTATTAACCAAAATAAAATGGTTTGAGAAATCTGGTCAAGCTACTTCAAAAATAAACTTTCTTTATTCACTGATTGTTTTTAATTGCTCTTTTATACCCTCTATAATTTGATTTAAAATCTTTTGATTATCTACTTCTCTTCCTAATTCTATTTTAAGTGAGGTGGCAATATTTTCCAAATTTTTGGGAAATTTCTCGATATTGGTATTTAGACCAATTCCCATCACTGATAGTTTAACATCCTTACCAATTACATTTTCAGTTAAGATTCCGCAAAATTTTTTTCCATTTACCCAGAGATCGTTTGGTAATTTAATAAAAGGTTCTAAATTAAAATTTTCCTTAATTACTTTCGCCACTATAAAGCCGGCTAAAATAGTCAGGGTTTGTAAATCTTCAATTTTACTTTTTGGTAGAATAATCGAAAAATAGAGCCCGCCTTTTGGTGAATACCAAGGTGTTTTTTTCCTTCCATAACCTCTGGTTTGTTTTTCAGCTAAAATTACTGTCCAAGGCTCTGCACCACTTTCTGCTAATTCTTTAGCTTTCGAATTAGTTGACTTAAGAATTTTATAACTTTTGATAATCAAATTAATAATATCTCATTAATTCACGATCGTGAATTAATGTAATACTTTTATTATAAGGTTACTCAAGAATCATTAAGGTATCTCCGCTATTAACAAATTGACCTTCTTTAACCTTAATCTCTTTAATTTTCCCATAACTCTCGGAAATTATTTCATTTTCCATTTTCATTGAAATTAAAGTAATAACTTTTTGGCCAGGCTTAACTTTTTCTCCAATTTTAACATAAAGAGAGGAAATGGTTCCAGGAATTGGACTCTTGATTTCTTTCTCCGCCAGGCCTTCAAGAATAATCTCGGAGTACTCGCCTTCAGTCGGTTTAAAATCTTCAATCAAACTCAATTCTCCAAATTCATTTTTAATAAAAAAATAATCTTTATCATTTACTCTTACTTTTAATAAATTTTCTTGAGGTTCTGAAATTTCAATCTGATAAACCCTATCTCCAATTTTAATTTCTGTTTTCATACTTTCGCTGATTTAGGCCGATACTTTTTATTCTTCAAAAATATTCATCCGTTCAGCCAATTTCCATTTATTAATCTCAGGCATTCTCGCTTCTTCTTTTTTTAATTCCTGATAAAACTTAGCAATTAAAAGAGCTATTTCTTTTTCGGTGATAGCTTTTTCCTGACCCTGAGGGTATTCCACTTTTTCAATTTTTGGTGAGGCTGCCTGAAATGGTGAAGGGAAGACAGTTTTTAAGGTTTCAATAATTCTTTCTCTCTCAATAAAATCAGTTGATAATCTTCCTTCCAAAAAATTTTGATTTTCTAACAAAACTTTATAAAGAGGAATTAAAGTTGGTACTCCCTCAATAATGTATTCTTCAAAAGCCCTTTTTGCCCTTTGAATAACACTTAATCTATCTTTGGCAAAAACAACCAGTTTTGATAGTAATGGATCGAAATAGGGAAGGATTTTTTGGCCTGTCTGGCAGAAACTGTGAATTTCAATTCCTTTTCCACCAGGAGGGAGATATTTGGTAATGGTTCCGGTTTGGGGCTGAAAATTGTTCAGAGGATCTTCAGCATAAATTCTAAATTCCATTGCCCAACCAGAGAATTTAATGTTTTTTTGTTTCAAATCTAATTTTTCACCTCTGGCAATTTTAATTTGTTCAGCCACTAAATCTATTCCATAAATTAGTTCAGTGACTGGATGCTCCACTTGTAAACGAGGGTTAACTTCAAGAAAATAAAAATTTTTATCTTGGTCAACCAAAAATTCAATTGTTCCTAAGCCTTCATATTTTAAATGTTCTCCCAATCTAACTGCCAAATGTCCCATTTTTTTTCTCATTTTTTTATCCAAAAATGGAGAAGGAGCCTCTTCAACTATCTTTTGATGTCTTCTCTGAAGGGAGCATTCCCTTTCTCCAAAATGTAAGACTTTACCTCGACCATCGCCCAAAATCTGAAATTCAATATGGCGAGGGCTAATTAATAACTTTTCAATAAAAATTTTCTGGCTATTAAAAGCGCTTTTGGTCGTCCTTCTCAATCTCTGGAAACTTTCAATTATTTCTTCTTTGTTTATTCTGTGGATCTCAGCTATTCCAATCCCTCCTCCACCATCAACTGCTTTCAAAAGAAAGGGTGGTTTTATTTTTTTTGCCACCTTAAAACATTCCTTTTCATCAATTGCTCTTTGAGGTCCTGGTAGCAAAGCCAAGCCAACCTTCCAGGCAATCTTTTTTGCCTCAATTTTGTCGCCAAGTTTTCTTAGGGTTTCACTCCTGGGACCAATAAATTTTATTCCATTTTTTTGACAAAGCTCGGCAAAATTAGCATTTTCAGCTAAAAATCCATAGCCAGGATGGATGGCATCAACTCCAGCCCTTTTGCCAATTTCGATTAATTTTCGCTGGTTAAGATAACCTAAGATTCCCTCTTCATCCAAATAATAAAATTCATCAGCCAATTTGGTCTCTAAGAAATTATCTTCCTCTCCCTTTTGAGGACAGAAGACAACTGTTTTTATTCCCATCTCTTTACAGGTTCTGATTATTCTTAGGGCAATTTCTCCCCGATTAGCAATGAGAATTTTTTTAATCTCCATAATTTTAAATTAGTTTAAAAATCTCCTCCATTACTTTATCAGTGATATTTTGAAGGATTTGTTGATACTCTTTTGAATTTTCATTGAGATTTTGGGCTAAAGCAAATTCTTCCTTAAAAAATAAAGGTCGGCCAACATTAATTTCAACTATTCTTTTTATTTTTAGCTTTCCATGGGGTGGTAAGAGTTCGAAAGTCCCTTTAATTGCGGTTGGCAAAATAGGAACTCCAGTTTTTAAAAAGATTTTAGCTGTTCCCAATTTCCCTTTCTGGATTTGACCATTAGTTGATCTTCTCCCTTCTGGATAAAGTATTAAAACATTTCCCTTTTTTAAAACCTTAACTGCCTCTTTGATAGTATTTTCTCTCGATTCCTCGCTCTCTCTATCCAATGGAATGACTCCAAAAAGAAAATAGAGAGCTCGAATTAACCATTTCATTATTCCTTTCCAGCCATCGATCTGGCCAATAAAATGAAATTTTCTTGGCACACAGAGGTAACTATCTACTATTATATCTAAATAACTGAGATGATTGGAGACTAAAATAAAATTTCCCCTGGGAATATTTTCTAAACCTTGAACTCTTTTTATCAAAAGTCGATCAACTATTGGCTTCAAAAAAATTTTACAAAACCAGGAAAAAATCCTATTCATAGTTTTCGATTTCTTTTACAATCTCATCTATTATTTCCTGGCAACTTTTAACTTCGGAAATTCCGGCTGCTGAGAGACCAGCTAAAAGGGGAATATTTTCAACATCTCCTGAAACTGGATTTGCTCCGGCAATTTTTTCAGCTTTGATTTCCTCAGGAAAGGCTCCCCTTTCTTCTAATTTTTTCATTTCTTCAGAAAATTGATTTTTAATTACTCTCAGGGGATGACCAGTAAAGCGGAAAATAACGGTAATATCATCGGCAGTTGCCTCTAAAATTTTCTTTTTATAATTTTCATGAATCTGGCATTCTTTTGAAGCTAAAAATCTTGTTCCCATCTGAATGCCATCAGCCCCAAGTAAAAAAGCGGCTTTGGCAGTTTTGCCATCGTAAATTCCACCAGCAGCAATTAAAGGAATTTTTTGAAGTAATTTTTTTGCCTGGGGAATTAAACAAAAAGTAGTATTTTCACCAATATGGCCACCAGATTCTAAGCCTTCAACCACTACTGCCTCAGCTCCATTATCTTCCATTTTTTTAGCTAATCTAGGAGAAGGAACAACCGGGATGACTTTAATTCCGGTGGCCTGAAAATAGGGAAAAAGAGGTAAGGGATTTCCTCCACCAGTGAAAACAATTGGAACTTGATATTTAATTATCACCCTAACTAATTCCTCAATTTTTGGATTTTGGATAAAGAGATTAACAGCAAAAGGATTTTTGGTTAATTCTTTTGTTTTTTTAATTTCCTCTTCTAACCAACTGGCTGGCATTAAACCAGAACCAATAGTCCCTAAACCACCAGCCTCGGAAACTGCTGAAACTAATTGGCTTTCTGAAATCCCAGCCATTCCGCCTTGAATAATGGGATATTTAATATTTAAAAGCTTTACTAAAGGATTATTCTCAAACATTTAAGAAAAATATTTTTTATTGAACTCTTTTTTATTAATAATGGCTACGGAAAATCGGGCTTCAGTTTTTAAGTCATTATCCACTAAAGCCTGACTTTTAAGATGAGCGATTTTTGTTGTCGACTCAGGAAGATCATAGGTTCCTAAAACTTCAGTCCTTAAAATTATTTTATCCCCAGGAAAAATGGGTTTAAAAAATTGGACACTTCTAACATCGTAAGCCAGGAAATGATAATTTTTGTGATCCTGGCCAATTTTTTTTCTCAAAAGAATAGTCGAAAGCTGGGCCAGGGCTTCAACCACTAAAACCCCGGGCATAATTTTAAAATCAACAAAATGACCTTTAAAATAATAATCATCTTTTGAAGTTTGATAAAAACCGGAGATGGTATTTTCAGCAATTTCCTCAACTCCATCAACAAATAAAAAAGGTTCCTGATAAGGAATAATCTTTTTAATCTCCTCTTTAGTTAAGAGCATAAATGGAAGGGACCTGCCGAAAGCAGGAGGATGGCAAGCAGGTTATAGTCTTTACTAATCATTATTATAGGCAAAATCCCCTCCAATTTCAAGATGAAATATTTCATTTCCATCCTCAAAGAAACTGAAACAACTTTTGCTTTCAAATCGCTCTTAGCCAATTCTCTAACCACATATAAGAATTACCAATATAAGGATTATACTTTTTTAGCTAGTTCTTCAATCGAAATAAAATGTTTTGGAATGGCTATTCCAATTTGTGAAATACCTACTTTTGGAATTATCATTTTTATGAAAATTTAGTTATTTCTTTTTCTATTCTATCAAGAATAATTTTGAACCAAAAAGTGTATTTTTGAGGGTTTTTCTTAAGGTGGGCTTTTAAATCTGCCAATTCAATCCACTTCCAATCTTCAACTTCTTTTTTGTTGGGTTTTGGTTTTCCATCAAATCTGCCAAGGAAAATATGGTCAAATTCATACTCCACTAAATTTCCTAATTTGGCTTTATAAATAAAACTAAAGACTCTTTTTAAATCAGCCCTAATTCCCATTTCCTCTTTTAATCTTCTTTTGGCTGCCTGCTTTAAACTTTCCTTTGGTCTAGGATGGGAACAACAGGTATTGCTCCAGAGCCCTGGGGAATGCTGTTTTGTTTTTGCCCTTTTTTGAATTAATAATTCCCCTTTTTTATTAAAAATTACAATAGAAAAAGCCCGATGTAATTTCCCTTTAAGGTGGGCTTTCATTTTTTCTTCAACTCCAATGGCTTTATCTTTTTTATTAACCAAAATTACTTTTTCCACTTCTCAATTATTATATTTTTCTTTCAATTAAGTAATTAACGAATTCTTTTAGTTTTGCTTTTGCTTTTGACTCTGGTAATAATTTCTCAGCTTCTCGCCAGCTCTCTTTAATAATTTTCTGGGCCACTTTTCTGGCATATTCTATACTACCGTATTTTTTGATAATTTCTATTGCTTCTTTCCTTTCTTTTAAATTATCAGTGTGTTTATCTAATATCTCCAATAATCTTTTTTTATCTTTTTTGCTGGCTTTTTTTAAAGTATCAATGACCATTAAAGTTCTTTTGCCCTCTTTAATGTCGTTGCCAAAACTCTTGCCGAATTTTTTTCTTTCTTCACCGCTTAAAGTGATGTCCAAAATATCATCTTGAATCTGGAAACCAACGCCAATGGTTTCAGCTATTCTACTAATTTTGTCGGCCAACTTATTATCTTTTTCTGAAAGAATAACTGCTAATTTGGCTGCCAACCGAGAAAGACAGCCAGTCTTGAAAGCACACATTTGTAAATATTCCTTCTCATCAATTTCTCTGGCTTTTCCCTTGTGCCAATAAATATCTGTTCCCTGACCAAGATGAATGTTTATCAATTCCTGAATACAAGTTTCATAAGCTCTAATTAAAACTTCCGGTTTAAATTTGCTTTTATTTTTTATTAAAGTTATTAAAGGCAGAAAGTAAAGAAAGTTTCCGGCATTAATGGCAACATCAGTCCCGAAAATTCTATGAAGACAAGGTTTCCCCCGCCTCAATTCTCCCTCGTCTTCGCAATCGTCAATAATAATACTTCCTTCATGGCTGAGCTCGGGAATGATTAAAAAGTCTTTAATTTTTTTAAGATCGCCGCCAATGGCTTCAGTAATCAACAAAAATAAAACTGACCGCCATCTTTTTCCACCCCGACTCAAAAATTCCTGAATTGGTTTAATGAGAATCTCTTGAGCTGCTTTTTGACTATAAAAATAGCGAGGTTTCCCAAAAGTAAAAGTGAGCCATTTTTTGCTCACTTTTTTGGGAAGATATTTCCCAATAACTCTGTCAATCTCTGGCTTCATCTTCTCCAGATACTCTCTAATTTCTCCTTTTTTTATTTTAATCCGACTGGTCATAATTGCTAATTTAATGGAAATTAGAACGGAGGAAGTTTTTGTAAATAAGAAAAAGTTTGAGAAATTGGAAAATGTTTTTCCTTAAATTTGGCTTTGATAATAAATCGGCAAAAGCAGAAAAATTTTTTAAATAAAAAATGTTCCCTCCAGCTTTCTCTAAAATCTCTCCAATCTCATTTAAGGTTTGATTGTCAAAGGAATACAAAATCTTCTGGGCTGAAAGTAAATCCGGATTAAAGCAAGAAAGAAATTTAATCTTTGAAGGATAGGAATTAACATCTTTGGAAAGAATAGATTTGGCTGCCATTTCACCGGCAATCATAGCATTACCTATACCTCCACCAGAGATAGGATCGACCATCGCTCCGGCATCACCAACCAAGAAGGCATTATTTTTAACCAATTTTATTGGCTTTTTCCCCCAGGGAAGAATACCACTGCGATTTTTTAAAAGCCGATAATTTCCTAATTCTTTTTTAACGGTCTTTTCCATAAAATCTTTGAATTGAGTTTGAAGATCTATTCCTCCCCCAGAGCCAAGACCAATATTGGCTGTATTTTTTGATTTGGGAAAAATCCAGGCATAACCTAAGGGAAATCTCTCTTTGTTAAAATATATCTTTATAGTTGAGCAATCAACTTCTCTTTCCACTTCCACCAGATATTCAATACAGGGATAGGCTACTATTTTTTCTTGAAAAACTTTCCTCCTCACTATTGAAAAAGGTCCATCAGCGCCAATTAGATATTTTGATTTAAAAATTTTACCATCTTGGGTTTTTACCTGCCAGACCTCCCCCTTTTTTTCAATCTCAATTACTCTTTTTTGGAGCTGGAGCTCTGCCCGGCATTGGCTAGCCAAGAATTTTTCAAAATTGACTCTGTCTAAAATATAGCCACCTTCTTTAGCTGGAATATTGATGACTTTTCCATTCGGCACAATTATCTGGGTATTATCAATGGTGGCTGAGATCCAATTTGGGTTGGGCCGAATCCTAAATCTATCTAAAAATTTTTTAGCCAATCCTTCGGCGCATTGAACTGGTTTGCCAATTTCCTCTTTTTGCTCCAAGATCAAAGCATCATCTAAGTATCTTCCGGCAGTCAAACCACCAGGACCTGCTCCAACAATAATTGTTTCAAAAATTTTTTCCATATTTTTAACGAATCTTGCCCCATTAAGTTAAGGTTGCTATCACGATTATAAGATAAGAGATAATTGCATAGGCATCCACTATCCGGTAGTTCCGGCTGAATAAAAAAAGAGAAATAAAAAAGACGGTCGCAATTAAAAACAAAAGTAAAAACTCCTGAGAAATTAGAAAGAAAATGGGAAAGAGAATCAAGGGATAAAAAAAGGATAAATATTTTAATAAGTTTTCCGAATTTTTATATCCTAAAAAGCAGGCCGTGGTTTGTAAGCCGGCCCGAAAATCCGATTGATAATCCTCCCAATGGTTTCTTAATTCCAGCATGGCTGACAAATAAAAAATGGAGAGGGCAATCAAATAGTGAGAAAAGGTTAATTCTGAACTAAAGATTAAAAAAGGGAAAATAAAAATTAAAGCGCCGGCAAAAAAACCATGAGAGATTAAGTCCAAAAATGGCTTAGATTTCATTCTCAAAGGAGGAGCGGAGTAAAAAAATCCGATTAAGCCAGCCACTAAAACGAACAAAAAAACTTTTACTCCAAAAAAAATTGATAAAGATAATGCTAAAATACCGGGTGAGATAGAAAGAAGAAAATTTTTTTTATTTTGAGCTAAAAGGTCAACTTTTTCTCCTTTCTCTTTATCTTCTTTAATATCAAAAAAATTATTAACCGAAAAACCAAAAGCTAAAAGCAGGATACTAATGATTAAAAAAAGAATAATATCTAATAGAGGAAATAAAAAACCCTTGGCAATGATAAAACCGAAAATCCCCAGGGAAAAATAAGCCCGCCAATCTTTTATCCGATAAAACTTAAGAAAGGATTTTAAATTTATTTTCACTTAGAGAAAATAGAAAAATTCTTAGATGGCCAAACCGCCATCAATATTAATCACTTCTCCGGTAATGAAATTGGCTTCTTCTGAGGCCAAGAAGGCAACCAAATTGGCGACTTCCTCTGGTTTGCCAAATCGACCAAGGGAAGTCAATCTTAAAACAGCCTGTTTTATTTCTTGGGGCACATTTTCGGTTAATCTTGTCTCAATAAAACCAGGGGCAACAGCATTAACCGTCACTCCAAATCTACCAACTTCCTTTGCCAATGCCTTGGTAAATCCAATTATTCCAGCCTTGGCCGCCGCATAATTTGTCTGACCAAAATTCCCTCTTTGACCTACCAGAGAAGAAATGCTAATGATCTTTCCCCGATTTTGAATAATCAAAGGTAAAGCCATTTTAGTACAATTAAAAACCCCGGTCAAATCAACATCGATCACCCTCTGCCATTCTTCTTTTGTCATTTTAGCCAAAGTTCTATCAGCGCAAATTCCAGCATTATTAACTAAGACATCTAACCTTCCAAATTCTCTTTGGATATTTTGAATCATTTTTTCCACTTCTTCTAACTTGGAAACATCGGCAAAAAAATATTTTCCTTCCGAACCCAATTTCTCAATCTCTTCTTTTACTTTTTTCAAATTCTCCTCTTGAGAAGGAATATCATTTAAGGCAATTTTTCCTCCCAAAGAGGCAAATTTTAAGGCAATTGCCTTACCAATCCCCTGAGAAGAACCAGTAATTAAAATAACTTTATCCTTCATATTTTTAATTTTAGCATAGAAATTAGCCATTAACAACTAAATGTATATGAAGGGTACATCGGTAACACTTTGTGGTATTTTTGGTGGAACTCAAAA
>DAIPKT010000022.1:0-9669 GCA_036769645.1 bacterium
CTGTTTTGTATAAATATTCACTGGTAATTGTGAAATAATCATAATGCCAACCTTCCTCTAAAGAATAGGCTAAAGTAGGAGAAAGCCCGGTAATTATCCAGACCTCAAAAGTGCCATTTGGTTTGAATTTCAAATGGTAGCCTTTTCCCTGAGAGTCAATCTGGGTTGAAGGAGGCCAGTATTTTTCTTGGGGATAATTTTGGCTGAGATTTTTTATCTGAGCCAAATCAACAGTAATGGCATTGAAATCAAAAGGAGGAACTGGAAAAGAAAATAAATCGGGATTGGAATTATCAGTGGTAGTAAATACTCCTGGACAAATACATTGGCCTTTCTCAACTCGACAACCGGCTCTTTCCGGGCATAATCCCAGTCCTATTCCTTTCCCGGGAAAACCTACTGGTCCACAACCAAAAGATTTAGTACAAACCCATTTTTCTTTAGCTGAGCTGACAATTGATTGATTTTCCCCATCAAATCTAATTCCGCCATTTGAATGATAAGGTCCTCTGATTATGTGATCAGAACCAACCCAGACATTGTCGTTTAAAATATAGGAATATTTGGCCACTGACTCCCGGGCATAGAAAACACTGACCATCCTTTTTAAATTCGGGAATCTATTTGTCCAGCCAGTTGAAATAATTTTCTTTTGAATTGTCTGACCACAAGAAATTGTTGAAGTAAGATCTAAAGAAAAATGGCCAATTAAATTTCCAGCCGGATCATAATAATCCTTTTCAGTTTGACAATTTGATTCGACCTCATTGTTTAGACACCATCGATAATAATTTAATCCAGCTTCGGCAATCTGGAGGCTTTCATTCCAGGCCAGTTTTTGAGCTGATTGCCGCAATTGCAATAAAATAAATCCTAAAAGTCCAGAAAGCAAAATCAAAAATATTGCTCCAAAAACCAAAACATAAGTAGTAATTATTCCTTTCATTTTATTCTACTTTTAAATTTCTTAATTGAACAAAAGATTCTAACTCAAAATCTTGAGGTGGCCGATTAGGGTCAACATTGACCACTAAATATACTTTCATTAACTTTGTATCTTTTAATCTGGCTGGATAATCTAAGATTTTATTTCCATTTTGGTCATAATATGACAAACAGGGGTCTGACCTCTGTAAGTTTTACAGGGGTCTGACCTCTGTAAATTTTGCAGAGGTCTGTCCCCGAGTTTAATCTGATTTCAAATTTCGAAGTTGGACAAAAGATTCTAACTCAAAATCCTGAGGTGGCCGATTGGGATCAACATTGACCACTAAATAGACTTTCATTAATTTGGTATCTTTTAATCTCGCCGGATAATCGGTGATTTTATTTCCATTTTGGTCATAATATTCAAAAATTGGGGGAATATTTCTGACATAAGAAGTTAAAATTGAAATTTTTTCTTGATCTGAGGGATAAGAAATTTGACCAGCTGGACCAACCACTGGTTTTATTACTCCTTTTCTGAATTCATGGGCTAAACCGGCTAATTCTTCAGTCCAGGAAAATTCAAATTTAGCTTTCATTGAATGGGGGCATTGAGGATCAACCTGGAAAGTAGCATCAGCTAAAAAAGAGATTGAATGATCTCTGGCCTGAGAAGTAACATCAAAAGTCTCAGTCCCTTCCCAAGTTCCTGGACAATCTGAACAAAGAGCTCGGCAAATTTCACCAATTTTTTCTCCATCGGCAAAAATCTCAGCATATTCTGGTGGAGAACCAAAATCTCCCTCAACCGAAACCTTTACCTGAGCTGATTTTAATTCTCCTTTTAAAAAATTGGAAAAGCTAACCTCACAAGTTCCTCCCTTAACTGAAGTCTGACACTCTTTATTTTCTTTTCCCCAATTGACTGTCCCTAAAAAATATCTCACCCTCTCAGTTTTCCCATCACCATCAATATCTGAATAAAATATAAATTCTTTATCATCAGCTTTTTCAATTGGATAAGAACCGTCATCCCCTTGTCTGGCCTTTCTGATTTCTTTAACCATTGTCTCAATTCCTCTCCTTGCCTCATCAATTGCCATTGACTGCTGCCAGGTATAAATCTGGGTCCGATAGGCCATTAAAACAAAACCAGAAACCGCTCCCATGGCCAAACTAAAGACAAAAATCGTAACTAAAGTTTCAATAAGAGTAAAACTCCGCATAATTTAGAGAGGTCAGACCTCTGGAAAACTTGCAGGGGTCAGACCTCTGGAAGTTTTACAGAGGTCTGTCCCCACTAAGATCTCTAAATTTTTCCATTAGTTTTTTGATTTCTCCTTTTTGTCTTATCCAGCCTTCTACCCATTTTTTACAGCCTGCCTCTCCACCCATCACTTTTAACATAAATTCTCTTTTGGTGAGTGATGGAAAATTTTTCTTGCCAATATAATCTTGATAGCTCGACCATTTATAATTTTCCACAAATTTAATAGTCTTTTCTGGCTTGGCGATCCCTACTTCCCTCCATTTTGGTTCAATAAGTGAAATAGGGTTAGTGTGAATGTAAACAAAAACTGCTCTTAATTGTTCATCACTTTGAATATGAATTGCGGTAAATCTATTTTGAAAGAAATATCCCTTAAGTTTTACTCCATATTTGTTTTTAAAATAACTAGCCAGACCACTACCCAATTTCTGCATAAATTTGCTAATTCCCCCTTTTTTCAGTTGCCTGACTAATAAATGAATATGATTGGGCATAAGACAAAAAGCCAAAATTTCTACTAATAAATCTCTTTTATCAACAATGAGCAAAGGTTTACTTGGCTCAACAATTTTTATCGGCGCTTCCTCACCTTCAATTTCGCGAATGATTTTTTTAAATCTATCCCGAGCTGCCCGTCGCTCTCTAATTATCACTGGCTTTGCATCATTGAATTCATAAAGTGAAAAAATTCCCCGATAATAATCATCAATATCTACAAAAAGTGGTTCATTTTCAAGCCTTCTTAAGATAAGGTGATAAAATTCTCCCTCAATAAATTGTCGTGGTTTTCTTGGCATAGTTAGGGGGGGACAGACCTCTGCAAGTTTTACAGAGGTCTGACCTCTGTAAGTTTTATTCGGTAGGGGAGAGTTTTAGGGTTTCTGTTTTGTCGCCACTAATGAAAAGGGTAGTCGAAGTTGCCAAATATCCGGGAGCGGAAACCTCTAAATTATAACTTCCAACTTCTAAGGGAATAAAATAGGTCTGGCCTTCCTCATTAGTATATTGAGTTTTATCATAACCTAAACCGGGGCTAGATAATCTGGCTGAAGCAGAGAAGATGGGTGTTAAAGTCTCCTCATCTTGGATGGTTAATAAAAGGGAATTTTCGGCATCTAAATATAATTTGACAGCTAAATTAGTATCAGGATTTAAAGCAATTGGCTGAGGTGAGGGTTGGGTTTCAACTAAATCTAAGCTAGTAGCCGGGTCTACTGAAAAGGTATAATTGTCCCATTCTAAATTTGAAATATCTTTGTGACCGCCTGAATCGGAAGTAGTAGTGATAGAATTTTTATAAATCGGGTTGTCATCAATATCTAAGCCAACAATTTTTGATCCTACTAAATTGAAGGTGACATTGGCAATAGGGGTGGGTAAAGAAGTAATCCAGGAGACTTGCCAGTCATAAAGGGTTGGGCTATTAGTTGTTGAATTAGTAGAAAAATTTGCTCTCAATTTTAATTGAGAATAGATAGTGGTAGCCAAATTTGATAAATCAACCGGGGATAAATCAAAGCCAACTGAATTTCCTGGTAAATCAGTATCGGGAATTAAAACCCAATCGGTTCCCGAGGCATAGTAAATTTGATATTTTAAATCAGTGTTCGCTGGTTCTGAATCTGAAAAAGAAAATTTATCCCATTTTATTAAATTTGGGGCCGAAATTGGAATAGAAATTAAATAGCCTGAGGGTAAATATTCTTCCTCTTCAGTGGAGGTAGCTAATTTTACTTCTCCTCCAGTGACTATTACATTTGATTTTTCAGAGATTTTGCTTTCATCTAAAAAAGTATCTGAGAAATTGTCGCTTCCCCAAGGAGAAAGAGTATCAACTGAAAAAGAGCTCAATCTATCAATTGAAAAACTAATCTCAGTGATTTGGCCCAAAAGAACTATTGGATTTGGTTTTTCAGGTGTGATAATTGTTTTTCCTTGGTAAACCTCGCCACTTCCAAAGGTTTCTTCTTTTGAATAGCCATCTTTTGAAACAATTACTTTATAAGTTGAGGTGGCTAAGGGAAAATCATATTTTCCAATTAGGGGAGCGGCATAATCTATTCTTTGACCAGTTTGAGAATCTAAAACTTCAATTAAAGGGGAAGAAACCATTACTCCATAAGCATCAAAGACCAAAACCGAGAGAATTCCTCCTGGCTGGGCCTGACAAGTTTGAATTTCTTCAATTTTATCTTTGGGAGAAATATCAGTTACCAATTTAACTTCTCCCCCAAATCTTCCCGGCCAGGAAACCTTGACCTCAGCTCTTTTATAATCCCAGTTACAAGAATCAGCCGCTCCTATTCCATCAGCTTCATCAATAATAAATTTAACCCAGATTTCAATTTTATATTCAACATTATTTCTAATCGTGGTTGTTACTGGATCCAATATTCCAACAGCAAAAGGAAGGCTGGCCCCTTTTGTCCCTACTGATTGATAGGGCAAATTTCTAATTTTTTCGAGCCATTCATTGGCAATGGCAGTGGCAGTGATTTTGTTTTTAGATTGACCAACTACTTTTAACCCCAATTGATAAGCACCGAAGATTCCTAAAAAAACAATTACCACCAGTGCTGTGCCTACTAAAACGTCAATAAATGTAAAACCCTTGTTCATAGTGCTCTTAACATGGCATACATTGGGTGAATCATTGAGATGGCAAAAAAACCAACCGCTGCCCCAATAATAATCATTAAGACTGGCTCAATGACTGAGGCTAAGTTTTTGGTCGCATTAGAGACTTCCTCCTCAAAGAATTCTGCTAACTGAGCAAGAAGATTTGAGGTCTCGCCAGTTTCTTCACCCACAGCAATCATCTGGATGACAATTGGCGGATAAATATTTTCATATGGCTTCAGAGCTTCTGAGATTTTTTCTCCCTTTCTCACTTTTTCGGCTGCCTCAGCAATAGCTGATTTATAATAAATATTACCCAAGGTTCCGGAAGTAATTTCCAGAGACCTAACAATTGGCACTCCAGCTGAAATCAAAGAGCTCAAGGTTCTGACAGTATAAGCTGAATTTGTTTTTTGAACAATTGAGGAAATAATCGGAATCTTTAAGGTAAAGGTATCAATTATTCTCTTTCCAGTTTTAGTTTTCATTGCCTGCCAGAAAAGAAAAATAATAGCCAAGAGAATAATAATTACCAGATACCATTTCTGGATTAAAAAATTGGCAAAACTAATAACTATTTTAGTTATTATTGGCAGTTCAATTGCCAGTTCCTCAAAAGTCTCAGCTAATTTTGGAACAACCATCACCAGCATCAAAATGCCAATTCCAATCATAGCTAAAATAATTATGGCTGGATAAATCATTGCTCCTTTGACTTTCGATCTTAAATCGTGTTCCCTTTCCATTTGCCGGCTCAAAGTTTTCAAAACCTCTTCTAAGGTCCCTGACTCCTCGCCTACCTTAACCATGCTCTGGAATAGTTCGGAAAAAATATCTGGATATTTAGCTAGGGAGTCGGAAAAACTTTCCCCTTTAATAACTTCATCTCTAATCCTTAATAAAGCCATTTTAAATTTCTGACTTTTGGCCTGATTAGCTAAAGTTTCTAAAGCTCTAGGTAAGGGAAGGCCAGCTGAAATCATGACTTGTAAATTTCTAGTAAAGAAAATTTTTTCGGTTAGGGAAACCCCAAGAGAAGGAAGGGAAATTTTAAATTTCTTTTCCTTTAATTTTTCTTCAGGCTCAGCCCTAATTAAAATCAAACCCTCCTGCCTAAGGGTTCTGGCCAATTGATGCTCATCCTTTGCCTCCAAAATCCCGGATTTACTTTCGCCAGTTAAAGATTGAGCAGTATAAAAATATTTAGGCACATTTTTAGAGAAAAGGTTAAAAAGATCAGCGAATAAATTGCCCCTTTCATAATATCATAATAGTAATAAGTAAACAAATTTTAAAGAAAACTTCTAAATAGATTGTCTCCAGCCAGGCTCCAGTAAGGTATTCTTGAAAAGCAACTCCCTTTGCCCTTGGTTATAAATCATTTCTTGGATTCGCCGGCGCCAAGTATTTTCTTCACCTTTCATCTTCTCAATATCGCCCAAATAAGGATTAAGAGGTAATCTTTCAATTGCTCTAATAATACCTATCCGATCTTGGCGGGCTTTTTTTTAAATCTCTTTTTTGAGCAATAGTTGGGGCAAAAAGTCTAAATGATTTTATTACTTCTCGCCATTCTGAAAATTCTTCATATTCTTTCCGAGGAATTAAAACTAAATCGTCCTTTCTGGCTATTTCTTTTGGAATAGTAATGATTTTTGCCATACAATTTTATTATATTCTTTTTGAAAAGGAGTCAATTTTGCGAATTAGGTAGTCTAAAATGACCCGAAAGAATATAGCTTTAATCAACTCCGGCTTGTTTAATATCCTTAACCCCAATCAAAAAAATCAGCGATCGCGGAAATTTCTGACTGATTAGGGACAGACCTCTGTAAATTTTACAGAGGTCTGACCTCTGTAAATTTCTACTTTGCCTACCAATGACTTTAATTTGTAAGGTGAAACCTTAGAGAAAGGATCTAAGCTCCTTTTTTATTATTAGCAACCCTTGGTGCCGGTGGTTGATCTTCAGTTAGTGGTTTTCCTTCCTCGATGCCACAGTTATTCAAATCAGTGCATTCTCTAATTTGTCTGTCAAATTTCATTCAGAACTTTATGAATTATTCCGGCTTCTTTTTGGTCCTCACTAATGAAAAAGGTTCTCTTTTCTCTTTCTTCAAAGACCAAAAGAAAATTTTCAAAAATACCAGCTCGGCCCAAAACTCGAGGAGCCATATCACTCTCTAAAAATACCACCGGAAATTTCAAAATTTTTTTTCCTAAGCGGGTAGTAATTTGATGTTGCCAGCCAATCAATTTCTCTCCTCCAATACCTGAAATCATTATCTGTTTTCCTTTATAAACATTGATTCCAAAGACGGTGGCATCACTTTTAGGTAGAGCTGAAATTGTCGCGCCAGAGTCAATAATTAAAAAAAGCGATAACCATTTGCCTTTTTTATCTTTAAATCCAACTTCCACAACCGGAATAGTATCTATTTCTCCATCTTCTTTCAGGGTAATGCCATAGGGAGAAACAAATGAATTAGACATAATAGATAACCGATAAAGTTTTTGGCACAGAAAAAATCTTGACCTCCTGAAGAGGTTTTGAGGGAGCCAGTTTTTTAACTCGTTTAATCACTTCTTCCAAAGTTTTTCCCGAAGCCATAATTTTACCATCAATAATGGCTACCTGCTTGCCTCCGTATTTTTTTATATCAATTATTGGAATTGAAGCTTTCTTCATACAATTTAATTATATTCTTTTTGAAAAATGGTGTCAAATTTTAGGGACAGACCTCTGTAAAATTTACAGAGGTCTGACCTCTGTAAATTTCTGTTTAGGTGAAAGGCTCACTCCTGGCAATATTTTATTTAATATTTACCAAATAGTATTTTTATAAACTTTTTTAATTTCTTTATCCTTTGAAATTAAAGCTCCTCCAAAAATCTTGGCAGTAGCAATTACTATTCGGTCATGGAGATCTTTAAGCCCTTTAATTCTATTTACCTCCAGAATTAAACTCCAATTAATCTCTGAAAGTATAAAATTGCTGGCCTGGTGAATTTTGAAAATAATTTCCTCAAAATTTAAATCAATCTTCTTTTTATCCAAAATATCAATACATTCTAATAAAACAATGGCAGGGATAATAAGTGTGGCTTTCCCTTGGTCACCTAAATTAAAAATTGCCCTCGCCTTCTGAGAAAGCTTTGGGCTATCCATCAAATACCACAAAAATGAATGGGTATCAACGATATAGTAACATTGTTTAACTTTCTCTTTTCCTGAATAAAGATTTTTTTGCTTTCTCAATCTCTTTTTCAGTAATTTTTACCCTTTTCAAAATTCCTTTAAGAGAGATAATTTTTTTGGGGAAACCAAAATCGCCCTTCTTTAGTTTAAGAAGTTCTTTCTCAACTTTTTCTAATTTTTCTAAATATTTAATTGAGTTTACCATATAAGTTTAGCATATTCCGGACTAAAGCTTTTGTCAATTTTTATTGGGTTGGGCAATCTTGAGTGCCGGTGGCTGGTTGTTCAGATGGTTTGCCCTCCTCGGTGTCACACTTATTCAAATCGGCAGAGGTTCTGGTTTGAGTGAATGACTCACCACGGGCTATAGTTTCTGGAGCTGGCTGCCAGTCAGAGCAAGACCAGTAATGAAAAAGTCCGAGATTAACCTAAGGCTTGTTTGATTTTATTGTAATAATTTCATTCTTTTTGTGTAATCTTCTTTACCTTTCTTTAAAAATATATCAACAATTTCGATTCGTTTTTCTTTTTGAAATAAAGCAAACAAAATTCGCCACCGGCCAATCCGGAGGCGATATCCAAATCTAGTACCATCAATACGTTTAATATCAGGGAGATTAAATTTTCCTAATTTCAAATCATCTATAGCAGAATTTATTTTTAACTGAATTTTTCTTTCGATTACTTCCAAAACTTTAAGAGCTCTTGGTCGAAAATACACCTCGAACATTTAGGGAAGCTTCAATTTCTTTTTTATTTTTTCAAAAGGAATAAGCTTTTGATTTTTTGGGTCTGAAATTGCTTCATTAAATCTAACTGCATCTTCTAAATCCTCTAAAGTCTCCTCAATTTTTTTCCATTTCTCTAAAGGCAAAATTACTACTGGCTCCTTACCAATTTTTATTAAATTTTTCTTTTCTATCAATTTCACCATCTAAATTATATTTATTATATTCTTTTTGGAATTAGTGTCAAATTTGGGGACAGACCTCTGTAAAACTTCCAGAGGTCTGACCTCTGGAAGGTGTAAGCTCTTTTTTATTGGCAATCTTTGGTGTCAGTGGCCTACTTATTCAGTTGGTGGTTCTCCTTCTTCAGTAGGGCAATTGTTTAAATCAGTGGAAGTTCTAGTTTGAGTGAAAGATTCGCCACAGACAACATTTTCTGGAGCTGGCTCCTACTCAGTACAAGACCAATTGGGAAGGCAAGCTGGGGGCTTGAGATTACAGATCTCATTATACCAATATAAACCAGCTTCTTCACATAATTCTTTGGGAGTACACAAATCTAAATTAGTTGAATTACAAGTCAGATTGTGGTCATCTAGCCCACCTGCCCCGGAGTCATCTTGCAGTACTTCGAGATTAAATTCCGGAGAAATTTGTTCTTGTTCGAGGTTGAGATTTTGGCCTCCTCTCCCGGAGGGAGCCGAAGGCTCTCTTTTAGGGTTGGATTTGTTTGGTTATTGGTTCTTGGAATTTTGTCTTTAATTTTTAGATTTCTAAGGTTATTTTTCCTTCTTCAAAATATCATGAGTTCCAATCCTCCGGAGGATGCAAATATTATTCTTTATTAAAAAAGTAAAACGGTAGCTCTTACTAATGCTACCTTCCCAAATATTTTGGAGACCTTCCATTTTCTTTACCCGAAGCGA
>DAIPKT010000023.1:0-9544 GCA_036769645.1 bacterium
TAAACCTTTTCTTGATAGATTGTGAAAGAACTAAAATTCTGCACACTGCTCAAAAAAAGTTATAATAAAAGAATGAAACTCAGTTATAGAGTAAGAATTGGGATAATTTCAGTTTTAATAGTTTTCTTTTTTCTTGCTTTAAATTTGACTCCGGTTGGTAAAGAAGTTAGAAATTTTTTTTATTTAATATCCGAGCCAATTCAGAAATTTTTTTGGCGAGTAGGGGATAGGGTCTCTGATTTTTTTGAATTAATAACAGAAATTAAAAATTTAAAAAAAGAAAATGAAGAACTCAAATTAAGAATTCAGGAATTAATGAGTGAAATTGTTGCTCTAAAAGAACTAAAAAAAGAAAATGAAACTTTAAGAAAAGCCTTGGGAATTGGTTTGGAAAAAGAATTTAAATTAGTTTTAGCTCAAGTGATTGGAAAAGATATTTTTAAAGATTCAATTTTAGTTAATAAGGGTTCAAGAGATAATATCTCAAAAGGTCTACCAGTAATTACTGAGCAAAAAATTTTGATCGGGAAAATTAAAGAAGTTTATGAAAATTTTTCCAAAGTAATACTTATTTCTCACCAAGAAAGCTCTTTCGATGCTAAAATTTTGGAAGCTGAAATTTATGGAGTAGTTAAGGGAAAAGGAAATTTCAAAATTTTTTTGGAACTTGTTCCAAAAGAAAAAGAGATCAGAGAAAGGGATCTTTTAGTGACTACTGCCTTGGGAGGAATTTTCCCAAAAGGCCTTTTGGTTGGCGAAATTAAAGAGGTTAAAAAAAGTGATATTGAGCCCTTTCAACAAGCCGAAATTAAACCATTTTTTGATCTCAAAGAATTAGAAAAATTATTTATAATCTTCGAATAAAGCGTAGAATTTATGCCATGGCATAATTTTTACACTTTAAGTTTATTAAGTTTTAAATAAATGAAAAAACTCATAATTTTGATTTTAGGTTTTTATTTCTTAACTTTATTTCAAATCAGTTTTTTTCCCCATTTTTTCTTAACAAATTCTTTAAATTTCATTTTAATTCTGGTAGTTTTAATTAATCTTTTCGAACCGCGGAAAGAAAAGCTTGGTCTTTTCAGTGCTTTTTTTGGCGGATTTTTTTTAGATATTTTTTCTGAAAATTTTTTTGGCTTTTGGGTCTTAATTTTTTTAGCAATAGCTGTCTTTCTCAAATTTATTTTAAGAAAATATGTTCAAATTCCCATTTTCAAACCAACTTAAAAATCGAAAGATAAAAAGGTCCTCCCTTGATATTGAGCCCCATGAAATTCTCCTTGATAAATTGGCTAAAAGAAAAGAGGAAGAACTTGGTATTTCAGAAAAAAAATTTGAAACACCTCTTTTAAAGACAATTCTTCAGGGTTTATTAATTTTTAGTTTTTCTCTCTTTCTTTTACTTTTTGCTAAAACTTTCCAACTTCAGATAATCGAAGGGAAAAACTTCTCTGCCTTAGCTGAGAGAAATAAATATATTTTACGGCAAATTCAAGCCGAGAGGGGAGTGATTTATGATCAGAATTTGGAGCAATTAGTTTTTAATCGGTCTAGTTTTGATTTGGTTTTGGAAAAAGAGAACTTTCTCCAATCAGGAGAAAAAACAAAAATTTTAAAAGAAGTTTCTCAGATTTTGAAATTGAACCTTGAAGATTTAGAGGAAAAAATCTTTGAAAGTGAGAACTCTCAAGTTTTAATTTCTGAGAATCTCGACCATAAAAATTTAATAATCTTTGAGACAAAAATCACCTCCGGGGAATTACCAGGTTTTCGAATTATAAACAATCCAATTAGAGAATATAAAGAAGGAGAAAATTTCAGCCATTTAATTGGTTATACCGGGAAAATCTGGCCAGAAGAATTAAAAAAAGAACCCCAATTTTATTCAATTTCAGATTATGTAGGCCGAGATGGTCTGGAAAAATCTTATGAAGAAATTTTAAGGAAAAATCCAGGAAAAATTAGAATTGAAAGAGATGCCTTGGGGAAGGTAATCTCAAAAGAAATTATTCAATTTCCAAGATCGGGTGAAAGTTTAGTTTTGTGGTTAGATTCTGATTTACAAAGAAAAATTAAAACTGAACTGGAAAAGAAACTTAAGGAATTGGGGACAAAAAAGGCAGCTGCCGTAGCCATGGATCCAAAAACAGGTGGAATTTTGGCCCTGGTTTCTCTTCCCAGTTTTGATAATAATTTGTTTCAAAAGGGAGCTGATTCAAAAGCTCTCCAAAAGCTCTTAGAAGATCCTCTTCACCCCCTTTTTAATCGGGCCATTTCAGGTCAATATTTAATTGGTTCAACAATAAAACCCTTAATTGCCTTAGCCGCTTTGGAAGAAAAAATCATTTCTCCTGGAAAAAAAATAAATTGCCAGGGATTAATCGAAGTAAGTCATCGTTATCAACCAGAAAAAACTACCCTCTTTCGTGATTGGACAACCCATGGTTGGGTAGATCTGAGAAAAGCGATTGCTGAATCCTGCAATGTTTATTTTTATACCATTGGTGGAGGATACAAAGATCAAGAAGGTTTAGGTCCTTCAAAAATTAAAAAATATCTCCAACTTTTTGGCTGGGGAGAAAAACCCAAAATTGACCTTCCCATTCCTGAATGGACCACTGGTTTAGTTCCTGATCCGGAATGGAAAAAGAAAGAAAAAGGAGAATCTTGGTGGGATGGCGATACTTATCATCTTTCCATTGGCCAGGGCTATATTTTAGTTAGCCCTCTTCAGGTAGCAACTGCTTTTTCAGCTATAGCGAATGGCGGAAAATTGTTTCAACCTCAAATAGTTCAGAAAATTGTTGATAGTCAGAAAAATTTAATTGAAGAAATAGAACCAAAAATTATTGCTCAGAATTTCATTGATCCCAAAAATCTTCAAATTGTCAGGGAAGGAATGAGATGGGCAGTTAGCGGTGAAAATAGTCCCCAAGCCTCGGCAGTTTTATTAAATAATTTGCCAGTATTGGTGGCGGCCAAAACTGGAACCGCCCAGGTTTTTCGCCGAGGTTGCCAAAATTGTTATAATATTTGGATAACTGTTTTCGCTCCCTATGAGAATCCCGAAATTGTTTTGACAATAATGATTGAGGATGTCAAAGGATTACCAGGTTTAGTGGCTGTTCCAGTAGCTAAAGAAATATTAAATTGGTACTTTACTAAATAAAAAATTCGGAGGATTTCCTATCCTCTGCTGGTGGAAGACTTTCGAGCACCGGGAGATCGTATTCCTTAGCTATTCTCTGCCTTTCATTTTTTAATTTTAAAAAGGAGAAACTTCATCTGAAATTTGCTTTTGAAGGTGCAGCACCTAAGAAATGAACCTTTATTAAGCTAACTTATCTCCAAAGTTTTAAGGCCGAGAAAAAAGAAATTTCCAAAAGGAATTTTGAGTGAGGATAAAAAAATTGGTTTAGGAATTCCAAATTATAAATTAGTCAAGACTTTACTTAAAAAACTAAGAGGTTTTAAAACAATTCAAAAACCGAAAATATCAGCCAGATTTGGTGATTGATGCTGGAAATTTGCCAAAAAGTAAACCCTCAAAGGTTTTAGATTTAACAATTTCACTACCTAAAATTTTGAGAGAATAAGATATGCGGATCTTAGGAATTGATACATCTTGTGACGACACCTGCATAAGTCTTCTAAAATTCGACTCCCCACTTTATCAAAAGTGGGGGCTGAAATTCAAAATTCTCTCTAATATTGTTTCTTCGCAGGTAAAATTACACGCCAAATATGGAGGGGTTTGGCCTTTTTTGGCAAAAAGGGAGCATCAGAAAAATTTACCAATTGTTTTTAAGAAAGCGATAAAGAGAATTGATCAATCAGAGATTGATTTAATTGGTGTAACAATTGGGCCAGGATTAGAGCCTTGTTTATGGCAAGGAATAAATTTTGCCAAAGATTTAGCAAAAAAATTAAAAAAACCGATAATACCAGTAAATCATCTAGAGGCTCATATTCTCATCAACCTTCTTTCATCTAAATTTCAGGAGGGCGAAAAAATGATGAATTTTTTCCCAGCCATTTGTTTAATTGTTTCTGGTGGTCATACCGTTTTATTTTTAATGCTAGATATTGGGAAATACAAATTGATTGGCGAAACCAGAGATGATCCGGCCGGTGAATGTTTTGATAAAGTGGCCAGAATTTTAGGACTTGGATATCCGGGAGGACCTGCCATTGCCACTCTCGCTCATCATAGAAAAAATGTCCTGGACCAAATATTACCCCGATTGCCTCGACCGATGATTTATCAGAAAAATTATGATTTCAGCTTTGCTGGATTGAAAACTGCTGTCTTATATGATTTTAGAAAACGCTCAGAAAAAATCAGAAAATCAAGAGCTTATATTCACCAGATGTCCAAAGAAATTCAGCAGGCAATAATTGATGTTTTAATTTATAAGACTCTAAGAGCAGCAAAGGAATATAGAGTAAAATCAATCATTCTTGGTGGTGGCGTTGCCGCCAATGATGAACTGCGGAAGCAATTCAAATTAGCCTGTTTAAGGTGGAAACTTAAACATCTGGTGCCAGCGAAAAATTTATGTACTGATAATGGGGTTATGGTGGCAGTAACTGCCTTTTTTCATAAAGAAGAAAAAATTAATTTGCCAGAAATAAAAGCTGATCCTAATTTAAAGATATAACCATTGAAAATAGATCCCAAATTGCTAAACTTATCAAAAAGGAAAATAGGCCTCAAGAGGAGATGTTAAATTTGATTGCCTCAGAGAATTATTCCTCAAAGGCGGTCAGGGAAGCTTTAAGTTGAATTTTCGTTGCCAAATATGCTGAAGGAAGGCTGGAAAAAAGATATTATGAGGGAATGGAAAATAAAATTTTTCCAAAAGTTTTCCCCGGATTACAAGGAGGCCTTTGAGCAGACAATTTGGGCTATTGGAGTAGCCCTAAAAGAAGCAATGAGTCCAAAAAATCCGTTTCTAAAATTTCCCATACCATAATGTTAATAGATTATCATCTTCACACTTTTCTCTCTGACGGTATTCAAAAGCACGAAAAGTATATAAAAAAAGCTATCAAAAAGAAGATCACGGAGATTGGATTTTCTGAACACCTTAATTTTAAGGGAAAAGATTGGGTGATGAAAATTTCTGATTTAGCTACCTGTGTCAAAATAGTAGAAGGTTTAAAGAAAGAGGCAAAAATTCCTCTAAAATTAGGTATAGAAATTGATTATCTTCCAGAAGGTAACAAAAAAATTAGAGAAATTATAGAAAATAATCCCTTCGATTATATAATTGGTGCCGTCCATTTTATTGGAGATTGGTGTTTTGATTGTAATGAAGAAATTTCGGGATATCAAAATTGGGATATAGATGAATTGTATAAGGCATATTTTGATTTAGTTCAGAAAGCAGCCAAGTCAAGATTGTTTGATATCATTGCTCACCCTGATATTATTAAAAAATTTGGATTTAGACCCAATGGAGACATTAGTAATTTACTAAAAGAAACAGCAGAATGTTTTAAAGAGAACAAAGTCTGTATAGAAGTAAACACGAGCGGTTTGGATAAACCCTGCAAAGAAATCTATCCAAGCAAAGAATTTTTAAAAATGTGTTTTAATAAAGGAATTCCAATTATCTTTGGATCTGATGCTCATAAACCAGAGGAAGTAGGAAGATATTTTGAGAAAGCAATAAAATTGGTTAAAGGAGTAGGGTATACAAAAATTACCCAATTTACAAAAAGAAAAAGAAAATTTGTTAAAATATAATTACAAATGGGCTAGAACTCTTCCCGCCAACTGTTCAAGGGAATTTTATCTCTTTTAAAGAATTATAAAAAGTGAGTTTACCAGAGAGACCCTAAAATAATGCCGCGGGTGGGACTTGCACCCACACGAGCTTTTGGCTCATAGGTTTTTGAGACCTACCTGTCTTCTAATTCCAGCACCGCGGCTATTCCTCCTCTTCTTCAATCTCCATTAAGTTCTCCTCGTCCACATCAATCCCCAGTCTTTTCAATTCCTTCTTTGCCTCCTCAATTGAAATATCTTTGTAACACATTACATCATAAAGACCACCTGAATATTCCCAACCATTCTCTCTTAATAACTTTAACCAATTGGCTGTTCTCTCCAAATCCTCCTTTAGATATTCTCCATGTTTAACCAAAATTTCTGGATCAAAATTCTCCTTCCCTTCAATATCCATATCTGGCCCTGGTTTGTAATATAAAAATAAAGAAAATTCGACCATGATATTTACTCCGTAGAAAAATTTTGAATGGGCAAAGCCCAAATTCAATATTATTGTTCGAAATTCTTCTACTAAGTTTAAATTTATCAAAATATTTTTAAAAATCAACCCTCTCTGTTTAAAGTTCTACCTTAAACAACCTTCAATATCTCATTAATTCACGATCGTTGAATTAATGAGATATTTTATTTCTTAAAATCACATTTCTTATTTGGGCACTTGATTTGTTTTCGTTTCGTTTCAACTAAAAGTGCTTCGCATTTTGGGCATTTTTCTCTGGTGGGTTTATCCCAAAGAGCAAAATCGCATTTTGGAAATTGATTACAGCCATAAAATACTTTTTTAGTTTTGGTTCTTTTCTCAACCAATTCACCCTTGCTACATTTAGGACATTTTATTCCTAAACTCATTTTTTCAAGAGGCTCGGTATATCTACATTTTGGGAATTTTGAGCAGGCATAGAATTTCCCATATTTTCCAAGCCTAATTAAAAGTTGACTTCCACACTTTGGACAAATTTTTTCAGTTGGTTTTTCGGTAATATCCTTTTTTGAAATCTCTTGATATTTTTTCTGGAGATTTTCTTCAAAAGGCTGATAAAACTCTTTAATAACCGGTACCCATTTTATCGAACCATCAGCAATTTTATCCAGATCTTCCTCCATCTCGGCTGTAAATTTAATATCAACAATTTTTGGGAAATGATTTACTAAAAGGTCATTAACTACTATTCCAATTTCGGTTGGCCTAAATCTTTTATTTTCATCTTTTTCAATATAATTTCTCTCTTGAATTGTTGATAAAATTGGAGCATAAGTTGAGGGTCGACCAATTCCATTTTCTTCTAAGGCCTTAATTAAGGTTGCCTCAGTGTATCTTGGTGGAGGTTGAGTGAAGTGTTGAGAAGGGATGAGTTTTATTAATTCTAAGATTTCATTTATCTCAAGGGGTGGCAATTCAGTCTCCTCATATTTAATTGGGTAAACTTTCAAAAATCCATCAAATTTTAAAATTTGGCCAGTTGCTCGAAAAATATAATTTTTTGCCGAAATATTGACCGATGTTGAATCAAATCTAGCTTGAGCCATTTGACAAGCAATAAATCTTCGCCAGATAAGATCGTAAAGCCGATATTGATTAATCTCAAGTTTTTCCTGAATTTTTAACTTCTCCGGAGTTCGATCCGGATAAGTAGGTCTAATGGCTTCATGAGCTTCTTGAACCCTGCCTTTGGCTTTATATCTTCTCAAAAACCCTGGCCAATAATTTTTTCCATAATTTTCAAAAATAAATTTTTTAGCCGTAAAAAGTGATAAATCAGAAAGATTTAAAGAATCTGTCCGGTGATAGGTCGTCAGGCCTCTTTCATAAAGTTGCTGGGCGACCTCCATGGTCAATTTCGCCGGCCATTTAAATCTCTGCCAGGCCGTTTGCTGTAAGGTACTAGTGGTAAATGGGGGTAGGGGATTCCTTTTTATTTCTTTTTTCTTAATATTTATTACTTTATATTCTGCTCCCTTTAAATCTTTCACAATCTTATTTGCTTCCTCTTTCGTCTTAATTCCTAATTTTGGAATTATTTCCCCATCTTTTTTAATCAAAATAGCATTAAACTGAGAGAGACTCCTTCCCTCTAAGACTGAGAGAGGTCTGTCCTCTATTTTTTTAAGTTGGGCTGTGATTATCCAATATTCCCGTGGTATAAAATTTTGGATTTCCTTTTCTCTTTCCACTACTAAGCGAACCGCTACCGACTGGACCCTTCCTGCAGATAAGCCCCGGGCTACTTTTTTCCATAAAAAAGGAGATAATTTATAACCAACAATTCGATCTAAAATTCTTCTTGCCTGCTGGGCATCAACTAAGTTTAAATCAATCTTTCTGGGATTTTTTAATGCCTCCTCAACCGCTGATTTTGTAATTTCGTGAAAGACAATCCTTTGATAAGGTTTTTTTCCATTTAGTTTTAAAATCTGAGTTAAATGCCAGGCAATAGCTTCACCTTCTCTATCAGGGTCCATCGCCAGGATTATTAATTCTGCTTTTTCAGTATTCTCTTTCAAAGATTTTATAGTTTTTTTGGCTTTAGGCAGGATTAAATATTTTGGCTGAAAATTATTTTTAATATCCACCCCAAACTCATCTTCTGGTAAATCTCTGACATGACCAAAAGAGGCCAAAACCTTATAGCCTTTTCCTAAAAAATTTTGGAGACTTTTAGATTTAGTTGGACTTTCAACCAGAACTAATTGCATAGAGATTTCCTCCTAAATTTCTTACTTTACCTTTTATTTCCAAAATGGCAAGGGTACTGGCTACTTTGGCTGCTGATAATTTCGTTTTTTCAATTATTTTATCAACATCTAAAATCCCTTCTTTTAAAATATTTAAAATCAAATTTTCTTCTAAATTTTCACCAACTACCTCAAGTTTAAGGTCGGGTTTTAAACCGGTTAGATTTAATTCTTTTAAAATATCATTGGCGTTTTCGACTAATTTGGCTCCATTTTTGATTAAGTAATGGGGTCCCTTTGAATTGGAAGAATGAATTGGACCGGGAACAGCAAAGACTCTTCTCCCTTGCCTCTTTGCCCATTCGGCAGTAATTAAAGCTCCCGATTTTTGCTTTGCTTCCACGACTAAAACTCCTAAAGAAATTCCTGAAATTATTCGATTCCTTTGAGGGAAAGTAAACTGGGTTCCTCTAGTTCCTGGTGGATATTCAGAAATCAAGGCTCCTCCTGTTTCCAAAATTTTTCTGGCCAATTTTAAATTTGATTGAGGATAAAGACTTTTTTCATCAAGACCAGTTCCTAAAACCGCAATAGTTCTTTTCCCCCGTTCTACTGCTGCCTGGTGGGCAAAACTATCAATTCCCGGAGCAAGTCCTGAAACAATAGTTAATCCAGCCCCAGCTAAATTCCCAGCAATTTCCAAAGCCACCTGCTTTCCATAAGGAGAATTCATTCTCGTTCCAACAATGGCAAAACAATTTTCTTCGGGTTTTAATTTTCCCCGATAATAAAGAACTGGCGGTGCATTCTTAATTTCTCTCAGAAGTTTGGGATAACTTTCATCTTCAATTAAGATTTCTTTTATCTCTTCCATAATTATTAAACTATACATTAATTTTTAAAAAATTAAAAATACTATAGATGTTCATACCCATTCCCGGCACCTTTCAAGAGCTGCCAAAATAGTTAATCTGCCCAGACTTCAAAGATTTTTAAAAAACCAAACAGAGGTTAAAATGGATGGATTGGTATTTCTCCAGCTACCTTCTAAAGCTGGTTTAGGAGAGAGAA
>DAIPKT010000024.1:0-9457 GCA_036769645.1 bacterium
TAAGATATTTGGCGCTTTTTTAGGTCTAATAATTTTAATCTCTTCCTATTTAATTCTTACTACTATCAATCCCCAACTTGCCATACTCTACCTTAAACCATTACAACCAACAACTGGAATTTATTTAATAACAACTGTTGAGGGGAAAGAAAAAAAATATTATCTTAGTACCAGTCAGGGAAAGCTTTCGCCTCCTTTTGATAAATCTAAAAAAATAGAATTTATTAATCCTGATGAGTTACTCTCGGTTTTTATTTATACTGACGAAGATTTCAAAGGAGAGAAAAAAGAGATAAAAGCCACCACTACTGTTGAAAATATTAATTTATCCCAAACGAAATCAATCTATTTTTTATGGAAGAGACCAGGGCTGTATCTTTATGACGAAACTAATTTTAAATTATCTTCTAATTTTCCCTACCCCCTTTATCTTTCAGGTAGTGCCCCTGATCTTAAAGAATGGCGCAAAGCAGTAAAATCAATTCTAATTGTCGATCCTTCAACAAAAATTCACCGGGGAGCAGTTTTATTTACTGGTAACTATGAAGGGAAGTGTGGAATTATCTTAAATTATTCTCCTGATAGTCCTACCATTTTAACGGGAGTTCCCGACCTATCTAAAAGTAAATCATCAACTGAGCCTCCGGGTACTGCTATGTATGTTATGGCTATAGGTAATGAACAACTTTCTTCTCTCTATCAATTTACTATCGATACTACAAAAAATTATCTCGGCGATGTTACTTTTTATGATCAAATAAATTGCCAGGGAAATGAACTAAAAATAACACCTACGCTAGGTTTTACGAAAGAGAGGTTTACAGACTATTCTCATCCCGACGGAAACTGGAAGGGACGAGTTTTGTCTTTCAGAATTAATGGGAATTATATAGTTGGCCTTATGACTCCAATGCAAAAAAAATGCCAAGCCCATTGGAATTTCGATGTCACAAATTGTGTAAGATCGATTAAAGGGACAACTATTTATAACCCGGCTGATCCAAATGAAAGACCACATACTTTTTGGATATTTCCTAGTGAATAATCTTTTTTCTAAATCTTAATTGGGCAATTGATTTCCCACCACTTTTTTAAGCCTGTCCAGTCGGCCACTCCAATTACCATAAAAAAGAGATTGATCAAAAGCCAGGCAGAGAAAATGATTAGTAAACTAATAATAACCGATTTAAAAAGATTTGTAGCTGTCGCTATCCATTTTGGATCTTCGCCGGCAAAGAGAAACATCATTCCACCAATCACAATTAGTAAAACAGCTAAAGGAAAGACTAATTTCCATAAAACAAAATCCAGTATTTCCTTAAACATCACAAAAAAATGGCAAAAGTGGCAAGAGATATATTTTTTATTTGAGAGAACTCCTAATTTTACTCCACAATACTCCGCAGTTAATTTATCTGCTGTAACTGCTGGATCAACCTTGAGACATCTTCCACAAGGCACTAATCCATCGTAAGTGACAGTATATCCATTAGCAGTATAAGTTCCAGCCAGAGAGTTCAAAGGGAAAAATAAAGTCAATAAAAAAATTAAAAAATAAAATTTCCGCATACACTTGAAGGGTAGATTGATGACACTTTATGGTATTTTTGGTGAAATTCAAAAGGAGTTAAATAGCCTAGGGCCTGATGAGGTCTTTCAAAATCGAAATGGATTAGCCATTCAGTTAGTTTCTGGTTGTCTAAAGTAATATCTGGGATGAAGCCTTCTAAATACTTGGCAAACTCAGAGCCGTGGTACCCAGAATGGGTCCAGTCTGGATATTCTCAATCTTATCTTATCTTTTCTTTCTCTTGAGTTCAGTAATCCTTTTTTAGGGCTCTTTGAGGTTTTCTCCTGATTCTCTCTTCTTTCTTTAAATGATAGTAAAGATGATATTTCTCAATTACCTTTTGGAGCTTTCAGGAAGAGATTTTCTCTCCCTTTTTCCAGTTAGGGGTGTTACCAATGTATCTCATCATCTTCAGAGAGAGATTGGGAATTACCGTCTCTTGCCCTCGATAATTTCTTGAGCTATATTTTGAGGAACTTCCTCATAATGATGAAATTCCATTGTAAAGGTTCCTCTTCCTTCTGTTAATGACCTCAAGGAGGTGGCATAGCCAAACATTTCCGCCAAGGGAACTTTAGCCTCAATCACTTTCAGATTTAATCTATCTTTTGTTTCTTCAATTTTCCCCCTCCGGGCCGATAAGTCTCCAATGACATCGCCAAAAAAATCTGCCGGCACAATTACTTCTAATTTCATTATCGGCTCTAATAAAACTGGTTTGGCTCTTTTGGCAGCCTCCTGGAAAGCAGAAATGCCAGCAATTTTAAAAGCGAGTTCTGAAGAATCAACCTCGTGGAAAGAACCATCATAAAGAGTAACGGCTAGATCGGTCATCGGATATCCAGCTAACACCCCTTTATCCATGGCTTCTTTTACTCCTTTTTCCACTGCCGGAATAAACTCCTGGGGAATAATTCCGCCTTTAATGGCATCGATAAATTCAAACCCTTCTCCCCTCTTTTTTGGTTCTATCTTCAGCCAGACATGGCCATATTGACCTCGGCCGCCGGTCTGCCTGATGTATTTTCCTTCAGCTTCGGCAAATTCTTTAATTGTTTCTTTGTAAGCCACCTGAGGTCGACCAACCTTCCCTTCAACCCTAAATTCCCTTTTCATCCGGTCAACAATAATTTCTAAATGCAATTCTCCCATTCCAGAGATAATTGTCTCGCCAGTTTCCGGATCTCCTTTGACTTTAAAAGTCGGGTCCTCCTCAGCCAATCTTCTTAAAGCCAGGCTCATTTTTTCTTGATCAGCCTTAGTTTTTGGTTCAATTCTAATCGAAATTACTGGTTCAGGGAAAGTAATTTTTTCAAGAATAATTGGGTGGGCTTCATCAGAAAGAGTATGACCAGTGCTCGTCGCTTTTAATCCAACGGTAGCGGCAATATCTCCAGCAAAAACTTCTGAAACTTCTTCCCTTTCGGCAGCATGCATTCTCAAAATTCGGCCAATTCTTTCTTTTTCAGCGGTAGCTGTATTTAAAAGATAACTCCCTTTTTTTAAGGAACCAGAGTAGACCCGGAAATAAGTTAAAGTTCCAACATAAGGATCAGAAGCAATTTTGAAAGCTAAGGCCGAAAATGGTTCCCGGTCATCAGCTTTCCTTTCAATTTCTTTTCCAGTTCTTGGATCAATCCCTTTGACTGGTGGAAGATCAACTGGACTAGGTAAATAATAACAAATTCCATCCAAAAGGGGTTGAATTCCTTTATTTCTCAGCGCTGCTCCAGAAAATACTGGAATTAATTTGTAATCTAAAACTGCCTTTCTTAAAACTCTTTTTAAATCCTCAACTGGAATTTCCTCTTTTGCCAAATATTTCTCAAGTAAGGTTGAGTCTTCAGCCGCAATTCTCTCAACTAATTTTACCCGCCATTCTTTAGCTTTTTCTATTAAATTTTTTGGAATCTCTTCTTCTTTTACAATCTGACCAAAATCACCTTCAAATTTGAGGGCCTTCATCTTCAATAAATCAATCACCCCTTCAAACTTTTCCTCAGCTCCAATTGGCAATTGAAGAGCAACCGCATTTGGGGAAAGCTTTTGCCAGATGGATTCCAAACTTTTTTCAAAGGAAGCTCCAACTCTATCCATTTTGTTTATAAAGCAGATTCTAGGAACCTTAAATCTATCTGCCTGATGCCAAACTGTCTCTGATTGGGGTTCTACTCCAGCCACTCCATCAAAAATTACCACCGCTCCATCCAAAACTCGCAAAGATCTTTGAACTTCGGCTGTAAAATCAATGTGGCCGGGAGTATCAATGATGTTTATTCGATACTCATTCTCCTTTTTTCTTTCTAAATCCAGAGGAATCCAAAAACAGGTAGTGGCAGCAGCGGTAATGGTTATTCCCCTTTCCTTTTCTTGCTCCATCCAATCCATAATGGCTTGACCATCGTGAACCTCGCCAATCTTATGAGAAACTCCGGTATAAAACAAAATCCGCTCGGTGACAGTAGTTTTACCGGCATCAATATGGGCGATAGTTCCAATGTTACGATATTTTTCTATTGGGTATAATCTGGCCATAATAAAATATAATCAGTTCATCAAATCTGAGAGACTTCCCATTACCAGGCAAAGTGGGCAAAAGCCCGATTAGCTTCAGCCATTCGATGGGTATCTTCTTTCTTCTTTATGGCTGCTCCAGTATTATTTGAAGCATTAATCAATTCTTCAGCCAATTTTTCTCTCATTGGTTTTCCTTTTTTAGATTTAGCCGCCATAATTATCCAGCGCATGGCTAAAGTTAATCTTCTATCTCCTCTTACTTCCCTCGGAACTTGATAGGTCGCTCCTCCAATTCTTCTTGGCCTTACCTCGAGCAAAGGTGAGGCATTTGCTAAAGCTAAATTAAAAACCTCCAAAGGATTCTTTTTGGTTTTTTCCTTAATTATCTCAAAGGCCCGATAGACAATCTTTTGGGCAATTGTTTTTCCCCCCCGCCTCATCACCTGATTAATGAATTTAGCAACAGTAACATTGTTATAAACAGGGTCAGGCAGGATAATACGTTTTTCTTTCTTTTTGCGACGCATAAGGTTATTTAGGGTTAATCGGTTACGATGCCCGTTTCGTTTAGGGGTTAGGTTTATCCTCTTTTTTACCTGACCCTTTAACGCCTTCCGGTACGGGCTTCGTTACCTAACCCACTTAACATTTTATTTTTCTCGTTTTGTTCCATATTTACTTCTTTCTTGTTTTCTTCCCTCCACTCCACCGGTATCCAAAATTCCCCTGACAATATGATATCTCACTCCTGGCAAATCCTTGACCCTTCCGCCTCTTATTAAAACAATTGAGTGCTCTTGTAAATTATGACCTTCACCAGGAATATAGGCAGTCACTTCCTGACCGTTGGTTAATCTTACTCTGGCCACTTTTCTCAAGGCTGAATTTGGTTTTTTGGGAGTAACCGTAAAAACTTTAAGACAAACTCCTCTCTTGAAAGGAGAGGGATATTCAACTGGCCGATTTCTCAAAGCGCTGAAACCAAATTTCAAAGCCGGCGTTCTCATCCGCTTTCTAATCTTCTTTCTCCCCCTTTTGATTAATTGTCCAATTGTAACCATGGTTTCTCAAAATTAATAAGCGCCTTGCGCCTATTATTATAAATTAGCAAAAATTAAAAATAAAGTCAATCTGCTCGTTCATAACCTTCCAGAGACTTTTTGAAATTCATTAATAATAATTAAAGGTTATTGAGAAGACTCAAGATTTGGAAATTGGTCTTTTATCTTTTCATAATATTCCATTGGAGATAAATTTCCAAGAGCCTGATGAGGTCTGAGATAGTTATGTTTTATTTCTCTTGAGGCTTGCTGGAAGTATTTGAGGAATTCAGATCTATTATTAGTTTGAATGTTCTGAATAGGAAAGAGAGAGAATCTCTGAGTTTTAAACCTTTTTCTCTTAATTTTACTTGAGAAAAAGACTTTTTGAGATTTGTTTTTGGTAAAAAAGAAACATTTTCTCTTGATAATTCTGCCAATAGTAGAAAATAAGATAAGGAGTTTCTCTTTAAGAATCTGATTAATTGAAGAAAGAAGTTCCAGAACCTTTCTCTGGTCTATCTCACTTAATGGTTTGGAATGAGAAGTTTAAGTTTCAAAAGTTCTTAAACAAAGGAGGCAATTTTTTCTTTTGACCAGGTGGAAATTCCTTTTTGGCCTTTGTTTGGTCCTCTTAGAAATCTCTGAAGCTTGGGCAGATTGAGCTGTTTTGGCAGCTCCTGGTGGATACTGCCATAAATAACTCCTGCTTCCTTTCTATCTTTCTTTCATAAATTTTCAAATCCGAGGTGTTACGGAATGTCCATCTCCAGGCTTTCTATTTTCTGTTTTCTTAGGTTTTCCAGTTTTTGGATGACATCTTGGTTACCAGGGTTTAGCTCCAAGACTCTCTCAAAGGCCGAAATTGCCTTTTCCTTTTCACCCTTTCTTGTATAGGCCAGGCCCAGAGAATAAAGTGAATTGGAATGATTTGGGAAGAGGGAAATCACATTTTCAAACTGAGCGATGGCATCATCTAACCTATCTTTGTTAAAGTAAAGCCTGCCCAACTGAAATCTTGTCTCAATATCAAAGGGATAATTTACCACCAACTCCTCTATCCTTTTTATAGCTTCCTCTAAGTTTTGTTCCCTTTCGAAAATCAAGGCTTCCTGAATCAAGGCATCAAGATAATTTGATTTCAATTCCTTTGCCTTGGCAAAATATTCCCTTGCCTTTGAGATATCAGATATTAAATGGAGTTTCCCCAATTCAGTCCATAAAACTGGATTTTTTGGTTCTAATTTTATCGCCTCCTCAAATAACTTCATCGCCCATTCGGTGGCTCCAGCAGCCAACAATTGAATCTCTCGATAAATCATTCCCAAAGTCTCCCAGCTAGCCACACTCTTTGGCGCCAATTGAGTTGAGATTTTTGCCTGTCTAATAGCCATTTCCACCAAATTTTGAATCTTTGTCAAATCTTGCTCTGCCTGAGGTTTCCCAATTTCTTCAAGAATCTGCAACAAATAATTCCTGGCTAAAATTATTCGATAATTTGCCAATTTTGGATTCAAATTGATGCTATTTTCCAAAAATTTTATCTTTCGCTCACCAAGAGGAGTAATTTGGGCCTTGAAGTAATTCACATCAGCTAAATGAAATCTAACTCCAAAAAAATAGATTCCTAAAAGTAAAAGAGAGAGCAAAATTAAAAGGGTGGAAAAAATTAAACTCAGCTCGGGAAAATCTTTGAAAGAGATTTTCTTTTCAGAAATTGGCTTTTGCCAAGAGAGAACAGCCAAACCCAAAAAAAACCAGAAGGTAAAGGCTAAAACCGTATTTTGATAATAGAAAAATTGGCTGAGAATGATTGCCAGAAAGGTCAAAAGAAAGGGAAGAGTTTCCCTTTTTCTAATCAAAAACCAGGAAATTAAAAAGAAACTCCCGACCAAAAGAAAATAAGAGAGAATTCCCAAAATTCCCAGAGTTCCAAGAATTTCTGAAATATGGCTTCCTGAACGGTCATACCTGATCTCCCACCAAAGACTTTGATTAAATTCTAAAGGTTTAAACTTGGTGAAATCATAATGGAAGGTTCCAATCCCCGAACCCAAAAATCCTGATTTAATACTTTCTTTTATTGCTCCAAAAGCTGTTTTCCAGCTCGTTACCTGATCTAAAACTGGCTCTTTGGGCAAGGAAAATTTGGTTAACTGATTAGAATCAAAAAATAAAAAAATAATTGAAATAAAAATTAAAAAAATTGGCAGTAAAAGGCGATTGACATTTTCTCTAAAAATTCGGGTTGCCAGGGCAAAAATCAAGAAAAGGCCAAAACTAATTGCCAAAACAATCCAGGCTCTATTGAAATCAACAATTATTAACAATCCAAGAAGAGCAATCAATAATAAATAATTAATAATCAAAGATAATTTTCCCTCTTCAATCTGCCAGATTAAACAACGGCCAACCAATAAAGCGAGAAAAATTGCCAGAAATACGGCCAGGCCTTCAAGGGAGCCGGAAACTGGATTGAAGGTTCTTTGAGACATTATTGGCGGAATTTCTGGAATTTTTTGCCAGATCCCAAAAATTGAAAGATAACTAATTAAAACAACAAAAAAAACCGCCAAAAGAAATATCTTCACTAATCCCTGAATCGCCACTCCCTTTTCTCCTATTCCCCTATTATTTGTAATCAAAAAATATAATACTCCCAAACTAAGCAAAACAATTAAGCCATTTGAAAATCTTCCGTAAAAGCCAAATAAAGAGGAGCTTTTATCAACTGAAAAAATTGCTGATAGAATGGCTACCATTAAAAATATCAAAACTGGAAGATCCAGTGGCGTTCTTTTAAAACTAATTTCTTTTTCAACCAAAATCATTCTTGCCAGCCAGGCTAAAAAAGAAATCGAAACTAAAAAGAAAATCAAATATTGTTTATTAAACTCAAAGGCCTCAAAAGAAAATGGCAACCAGAAAAGGGGCACCAAAAAAACCAATAAATACAAACTAAATTTTATAATTTTATCCCAAATTGTTGCCATACTTTTATTTTAAAAAAATAAAAAGTTTTGTCAAAATTCAAAAAGAAGAAAAAGGAAGGTGTATTTTTGCCTTTCTTTCGTTTCGGCTCTCCTATCGCCTTCTTGGTCTGCCTCCAAGATGAATTCTTGATAAACTTTTTGCCGCTCAGCTGGAGTTTGACCAAACCTTAGTAAATCGGATTCTCATAAACCCAGATTTTTCTTTGTAATAGGCGAGAATGTAGAGAAAATGCTTAAAATCCTCGTCATCCATGAAAGATGACTTGCTTAGTGTTTCCTCGATTAAAAATGTGACAGATGGCATTATCAAAAATTATCCGAGCAACCCTTGGCATGTTTTTTATTCTTTGTAATTATATCATATCCCACATATCTATCTCTCACAAAAAAGTACATGTCACTTTTTACCTTTTTCCCATAGTAATGATTTTTGCCATAGGAAAAGGCCACGACAAATTTTTTAGCTGGTTATTCAGTTGAGTTTTTCGGCCTGAGCCTTCTCGAAGGACTCAACTGCTGGTTGTTCAGGCAACTCTTCTGATGGTTCTAATATCCAGTTCTTAGCTCTTAAAGAAGGAGGACGGAGATCTTGGAGAAGATAACTTAACTGTCTCCAAAACTTCTTTTGAATTAAGGAAGAAAAATTTTCTAATTACCTAGTAAAACGTTTACCAAGAGAGTATCTCATTTTTTCTCTTTGTTATTCTACGAGATTCTAAAAATTTAATACTCTCTTTAATGGTTTTGAAATGACCGAAAAATTTGCCTCTTTATATTCGGCAATTGCTTTCTCTAAATCTCGATCTAGTTGGTTAGGTAGTTTTTTCTTTGAGATTCGCAAAATTTCCCCATAAGTCTTACCTAGAATAATAACCAGCTCGCCCTCTTTAATTAAATCAAACAAACTTGGGGACAGACCTCTGCAAGTTTTACAGAGGTCTGACCTCTGTAAAATCTGGGTTTAAGGTCGGGTGTTAATCCTAAGTTATTAGTAAAATTTTCTCAATTTCTTAAATTTTGGTAATGGGGTAGATTCAGACACAAGATTTAGCTCTTTGAGATAAATAAATTGGTTGAGTAAATTTCAGTTTCTGTTTTGGGAAAGTAATCTTAATTGGCTTTTCAGAAGTTAAAAGAAGTTGAACAATTTTATTAAACAGATCTTCTTGACGGTTATTAAACCGAAATTCAATTTCTTTAAGATAGTAATGGAAATATCTTCTCGGCACTCCTCGGTAATGGTAAAGCCAGTGTTTAGCATAAGACCAGAAACCTTCTAAGCCATTAAGATTTTGTTCATTGATAGATTTCCCTTTCTCTTTGGTAATTCTGATATG
>DAIPKT010000025.1:0-9367 GCA_036769645.1 bacterium
TTCGATTTACCTAAAACAGAAAGTTTGTCAAATTATTTATCCCCAGAGGTGTGGCCTAAAAGTTTTATGATTTGACCGCAATCCAAGCTTTTTGGAGTGTCATAAATAAAATGGGTCAATGGGTTAATTCTATTTTTCTCAATTTCGCTCCCTGAGAAAGCCCACTCCTTCTAATAGGGTTTACGAGAAAAATTGCTGGAGCTAATTTTGAAGGTCGAGTTGTAATTAGAGTGATAAATAAGTAACTCAGAGCTTATCCTTGGAGCTCCTGAGAACCGCCTGCGGGCGGGTGTTATTTTTTGGGATAGCAAAGATAAAAATCATTGTCTTGAAATTTCTAACGAGCTAAAATAAAAAGATAAATAATGAAGGGCAAGATTTATTCAAGGGATTTGGGAATTAATCTTAAGTCAGGCAAGGAAGAAGAAATTTTTAAATGGTTTTTGGCTTGTTTACTTTTTGGAAAGCCAATTCAACAAGAAGTGGCAAAAAGAACTTATTTTGAATTTGAAAAAGAGGACTTATTAACTCCCGAGAAAATTTTGGAGGCTGGTTGGGATAAATTGGTTGAAGTTTTAGACCGGGGTCACTATGTGAGATATGACTTTTCCACTGCCACTAAACTTTTAGAAATCTGTAAGAAGTTGAAAAAAGATTATGGAAGTTTAGGTAATCTTTTAAAATCAGCTAAAAACAAAAAGGATTTGGAAAGAAAACTTTTAGAATTTAAAGGAATAGGGCCAGTGACAACCAGGATATTTCTAAGAGACTTAAAAATAAGGTCTAAAAATCGAGATTAAAATCGTCAAAGAGAGAATTTTTTGCTAAAATAGAAAATATGACTATCCTTAAAGTAATAAAAAATAGGCGGAGTATCAGGAGTTACAAATCTGATTCAATTCCAGAGGAAGTGATTGATAAATTGATTGAGGCCTTGATTTGGGCTCCTTCAGCTGGTAACCTTCAAAGTCGGAAATTTTATTTTGTTTTCAATGAAAAAATTAAAAGGGATTTGGCTGAGGCGGCTTTGGGCCAAGATTTTATTGGAGAGGCTCCTTTGGTAATAGTTGGCTGTACTGATGAAAAAATTGCCTGGAAATATGGAGAGAGAGGAAAAAGTCTTTATTCAATTTGCGATGTCTCGGCCTCAATTCAAAATATAATGCTTGAGGCAGAAGAAAATAATTTGGGAACTTGTTGGATTGGTGCTTTTGACGAAGATGAAGTAGCAAAAGTCTTAAATTTGCCAAAGAATTTGAGGCCGATTGTAATCTGCCCCGTTGGTTATCCAGCTGAAGAACCCTCGCCGCCACCAAGAGTGGTAAAAAAAGAAGCGGTAAAGGAGATAAAATAATGGCTAAAATAAGATATGTTTTTGAAACTGCCAAAAGACACTGAAAAAATTTTTTGGACAAAGCATTCAAAAGTGAAAATGCGGCAGTATCGATTTTCAGAAAAAAGAGTCTTGCGGATTTTGAGAAAGCCGGATAGAAAGGAAGAAGGAATAGCCCCTGGTACAATTGCTAATATGCAAATTACTGGGACTAAAAAACATCCAACTGAAGCCTGGGTGATGTACCAATTGATAAATTCTAAATCCGAAATCCGAAATTCGAAACTAAAGGAAAAGAAAATTAAAATTATCAGTGTCTGGAGGTATCCGGGCAGAACGCCAGTAGGACAACGACCAATTATCCCAGAAGACACTCTTGAAGAATTAGATAATATTTTCAAAAAGTAAGATATTAAAAAACGTGAATGCGACAAAAATTTTTGGCTGGGTTCTATTAATAGCTGGTTTAGCCATAATTGGTTGGACTTTGTATTCTTCTTACAATATTCTTACTGGAAAGACTAAAGGGCCAGAGATTTTCAAGGTTGAAGAAAAAATAACAAAAGAGATAACTACTCCAAAAGGAAAACTTCCTACCAGTCCAGCCGAACTTCAAAAAGAATTGGAAAAAATGATAGGCGAGCAATTAAAAGGAATTTTCCCAGTAGATATTCTGCCTAAATTACTCAATTTGATTGTTTGGAGTATTTTAGCCGGTATTCTAATTTTCGGCGGAACCCAAATCTCCAGCCTCGGTATCAAATTGATTAAGAAATGATAGAAATAAGTCAAAAGCAAAATATATTTTTCCAGTGGCTTATTTGGCAGTTTTTGGATGTGCCAAAGGGTATTTTGGCAGGTTGGAAAAATTTTTTAAAATTTGGTTTTAATTATTTCTCTCTTTTCTTACTCATCAAAACTCTTTTTTCTCCCTGGCACAAATATACCTGGGCCTATCCCAAGGGATTTGATATTGGAAAATACTTTGAGGTCTTTTTCTCCAATTTAATTTCCCGAATTTTGGGAGCAGTTTTAAGAATTTTTTTAATAATTATTGGAATTTTAGTAGAGATTTCTCTGATTTTTGCCGGAGCAATAGTTCTGATGGTATGGTTAGCCTTGCCAGCCATTTTAATTGCTGGATTAATTTTTGGTTTTAAAATTTTATTTTTTTAATCGTGTTTAATTTTGATTTAAAAAAGGCGGCCATTTTTCAGGCAGTGAAATGGGAAAGACATCCAGCTTTTCGGTTTGCCAAACCTTTAAAAAAGCTATTTTTAATTTTATTTATTTTTTCCTTTCTTATTTTTATTTATGGATTTTTGACTGATGCCCTTCATTTTAAAACCCAGCGGATTTTCTTTGGCCTTTCAATAATTTTTCTGGTTTTGACCATTGATAAATGGATAGGAATAACTTTTTTAAATTCAAAATTAAAAAAACCGAAATTGAAAGTAAAAATTGAGGAAGTTCTTCAAAACCCGGAGAAATACAATTTAGCTGAGTTTTTGAGTTTTGAGGTAGCAAAGGCAGTTGATAGATCTATCAAATTTGCCAAATCAAAAAAGCTGGCTGAAATTGATTCTTCTATTTTATTTTATTTTCTTTTAGTAGATAATCCGAAATTAAATTTTATATTTTCTCGGGCTCTTTTAAATTTAAAATCATTAAAAGAAATTTTTTTAACTTACATTAAAAATTTGAAAATTTCTAGAGGTGGAGAAAAATTCAAATATGGAAAGGAGTTTCAGGATGTTATTCTGGAATCTCTAAAAATTGCTCAGAAAAAAAATCAGCTGAGAGCGAGTCCCAGGAAGGGGGAGGAGGCGGAAGATGAAGCTTCACTTGAGCTGCCAATTGAGATCGGTGATATTTTAATCGCCTTAGCTAAACACAATTTAATTTTTAAGAAAATTTTGATTGATTCAAAACTGAGAGTAAAAGATATTGAGAATTTGACCTGGTGGCTGGAAGACCTGGAAGAAAAAATTGAAGAAAGGAAGAGATTTTGGGAAATGAAAAATTTACTAAAAAGGGGCTCTTTGGCTAAAGAGTGGACAGCAGGTTATACTCTAACCTTAGATCGATTTTCAATTGATTTATCAGAAATGGTAAAAAAGCAAGGTTTTCCAGAAATAATTGGTCATCAAAAAGAAATTAGCCAAATGGAAAGAATCTTGGCCAGACGGGAAATCAATAATGTCTTGATTGTTGGTGAACCTGGAAGCGGAAGAAAAAGCATGATCTATGCCTTAGCTGAAAAATCGGTTCTGGGAGAAAGTCTGCCCGAAGTAAACTTCAAGAGAATTGTTCAACTGGATTTACCTTCTTTAACCGCCCAAACTAAAGGCTTAGAAGAAACAGAAATTCTTTTGGACAAAATATTTAATGAAGCTATTTTTGCCGGAAATGTCATTTTGGTCATTGATGAATTTCATAATTTTGTCAGCGGAATCTTAAAACCGGGAGTAATTGATATTTCGGGAATTATCTCTCCCTATTTAGCTCTGCCCCAATTTCAAATTGTGGCCATCACCACTTTCGAAGGCCTTCACAAATACATTGAGCAAAATCCTTCAATTTTGGCTCTTTTTGAGAAAGTTGAAGTTTCGGAAATTTCTGAAAGAGAAACCCTGATTCTTTTGGAAGATTTGGCTTTGAGATTGGAAGAAAAATATAAAATTTTTATTTCCTATCCTGCTCTCCGTGATCTCATTAATTATTGTGCAAAATATTTGCCAGCCATTCCTTTTCCCGAAAAAGCCATCAATTTATTGGATGAGATTTCAGTTTTTGTCAGTCAGCAAAAAGAAAAGGTTTTGTTACCAAGCCATGTGGCCAAAATCATTTCAGAAAAAACTCAAATTCCAGTTGGAGAAATAGAAATCAGGGAAAGAGAGATTTTATTAAATCTAGAAAATTTAATCCATCAGAGAATTATTGATCAGGAAGAGGCAGTGAAAGAAGTTTCGGCTGCCTTGAGGAGAGCCAGAGCTGAAGTAACGGTCAGAAAAGGACCGATGGGTTGCTTTTTGTTTTTGGGACCAACCGGAGTCGGAAAAACTGAAACCTCAAAGGCCTTGGCTGAAATTTACTTTGGCTCAGAAGAAAGAATGATAAGGTTGGATATGTCAGAGTTTCAAAATATTGGAGACATTCGAAGGTTAATTGGTTCACCTGGAGAAGAAGGACTTTTGACCACTCGGGTTAGAGAAAATCCCTTTTCTCTAGTACTTTTAGATGAATTTGAAAAAGCCCATCCCAATATTTTAAATTTATTTTTACATGTTTTTGATGAGGGTTATTTAACCGATGGCCTGGGCAGAAAAGTTGATTTCAAAAATACAATAATCATTTGTACCTCTAATGCTGGAGCTGAAATTATCTGGAAAGATATTAGATTAAATAAAGAATTAAATATTATCAAAGAAAACCTTTTGGATTATCTTTTTGAGAAAGCCATTTTTCGGCCAGAGCTTGTTAATAGGTTCGATGCCTGTGTAGTCTTTCGGCCTTTAAGCAAAGATAACTTTTTAGATATCGTCGAACTATTACTCCAGAAGCTGAGAAAAAAATTAGAAGAGAAGAATATTGAATTTATAATTACACCAGAACTTAAGAAAAAAATTACAGAATTAAGCTATAGCGAAGTTTTTGGGGCCCGAGAGATAAAGCGGACAATTGCTGAGCGAGTAGAAAATCCTCTTTCCGAAGCTCTTTTAAGAGGAGAGTTAAGAAGAGGTAACAGAGTAAAAATAGATGCCGAGAGTTTTAAATTGATCATTACTTAAGGTATTATTTAAATAAATGAGGTTTGGCAGGGTCTGGGACAGCGGAGGAAATCCTCCGCTGTTTATTTTGGACCATTGCTAATGCACGCTTTACCTAAAAAACCACAGAGAGAAATAAGAGACACAGGAAAAGAATTCAATCCTGAGGAAGAAGTCGAAAAGGCATTATATAAAGATAAAGAAGGTAAAATCTATTTCCCTTCGAAATGGATAAAAGGCCAATCTTCTCTTAATGAAAACTGATCTGGTAGAAGTTTTGTTAGCAATTGTTGAAGGAAGATTATCTTGGTTAAAGAGATTTACCACCTTTAACCTTAATTTTAGAGGGTTTTCTCCTTTCTTTCCAAATTGCCTTTACCTTTTTAAATGCCCAAACTCTATTCTTCAGGATCATTATAGCCAAAAAGAGAGATAAATCTGGCCCTCGGAAAAGATAGCCAAAAAAGAAGGGGAGAGACGGCTCTTTAAACTGATTCGCCAAGAGAGGAGAGAATTTCCGATGATTATTCAGACAATCAGGATTCTGGCTGAAAGAGGAATAAGAATTGAAAATCCAAAGGTAAGGCTGAAAAGCCTTACCCTTTTTGTTTTTGGGCAATTGGAGATGTCATTCAACAAGGTTGGGGATATATTGTGGATAAAAATGCGATTTTTATCTCATTTTAAGGCCATTTTATTTTTGATTGACTAAGATTATCAAGTGAGGTAAAGTGAAAATGAGTGGGAGACTGTGGATAAGTATGGGAAAAGTGAGGATTTTTGTGGAAAACTAAGATGTTTATAGGGGAATATCAATATACAATTGATGAGAAAAAGAGGCTGGCCATTCCACCAAAATTGAGAGCGATTTTAGGAAAAAAGATAGTCATTACTCGAGGATTAGATCAGTGCCTTTTTCTTTATCCAGCCAAAGAGTGGGCTATTTTAGCCAAAAAATTAAGCCAACTTCCCTTATCTCAGGCTGATGCCAGGGGATTTGCCAGGATTATGTTAACTGGAGCAATGGAAGTCAATTTGGATAATTTGGGAAGAATTTTGATTCCCGATTATTTAAAAAATTATGCCCTTTTAAAAAAGAAGGTAGTGATTGCCGGGGTTTATAATCGCATTGAAATCTGGGATGAAGCCAAATGGCAAGAATATAAAAAGAGAACAGAAAAAGAAATTGGGGATATTGCCGAAAGATTAAAAGAATTGGGGGTTTAAAAATATGGAGGAAAGAGTTCATCTACCGGTTCTTCAAAAAGAGGTTATTGAATATCTCAATCCTAAGCCAAACGAAAATTTTATTGATTGTACCATTGGAGAAGGCGGACATACCTTAGCCATTATAGAAAGGGTATTGCCAAAAGGTAGGGTATTGGGGATTGACTGGAGTCCTGAGCTAATTCAAGAGCTTAAAATCAAAACTCAAAAATCGAAAATCAAAAATAATTTGGTTCTTGTTTGTGATAATTTTGTCAATTTGAAAGAGATTGTAGAGAGAGAAAAATTTCAGCCAGTTTCAGGAATTTTATTTGATCTGGGAATGTCAAGCTGGCATCTAGAAAAAAGTGGCCGGGGATTTTCTTTTCAAAAAGATGAAACCCTGGATATGAGATATAATCCACAAAATCCTTTAACTGCTGAAAAAATAGTAAATCAATGGCCAGAGTCTGAAATTAAAAAAGTTTTAAAGGAATATGGTGAAGAAAGGTTTGCTAAAAGAATTGCTAAAGAGGTTGTTGAGATCCGAAAAATAAAACCGATAAAGAGCACCTTTCAATTAGTAGAGGTGATTAGAAAAGCAATTCCTGGAGAATCCAAAAGAGGCAGAATTCATTTTGCCACTCGAAGCTTCCAAGCTCTGAGAATTGCCGTGAATGATGAGCTGGAGAATCTAAAAAAGGCATTACCTCAGACTAGAGAGATTTTAGAATCGGGAGGAAGATTAGTGGTAATTTCCTTTCATTCCTTGGAAGATAGAATTATTAAGAATTTCTTAAAAGAAGAAAAAGGTCTTCAAATTTTAACAAAAAAGCCGATTAGGCCAAGGAGAGAGGAGATTAAAATAAATCCTCGCTCTCGATCTGCCAAATTAAGAGCGGCAATCAAATTATAATATGGAAAATATTCTCATTCTAAATCCACCAATTTCATTCCGCTATCATTTGAATTTAAAACTTCTTTGGATTTTGACTTTTATTTTAATAAGTGCCCTTTTAGTTTTTTATATTTTCCAAGTTAATTCACTGACCAGTCAAATCTATCTTTTCCAAAATCAAGAAAGAAAATTGACTGAAATTAAAAAAGAAAATGAGAGCCTGGAAATCGATTTTTCCAAAGCCAATTCCCTGGTTAATATTGAAAACTATTTTAAAAATCAAGGTTTTGAAAAGGCAAAGCGAGTAAAATACATTCAAATTTTGGAGACATCGGTTGTGGCAAAATAACCGAAACCGTTGGAGAAATCTATCAATTTTCGGTTTCAGCTACCAATTCATTTTAATTAATGCCAAATTGGCGAATAAATTTAATTTTTATTTTCTTTATTCTATTTTCAGCGGTTCTTATTGGCCGCTTAGTTTATATCCAAATCCTTCAGGCTGATTTTTACAAAGCCCTAGCCCAAGGCTTTCACCATCTGCCAAAGGAAATTCAGGTTGAAAGGGGAGAAATTTTTCTAAAAAATGGAACCCCTCTGGCAGTTAATAAAAATTTTTCTTTAGTCTTTGCTACACCCTCCAAAGTAAAAAATATTGAGAAAACAGCCGAAATTTTGAGTGAAATTCTCAAATTAGATAAAAATTTTGTTTTAGGAGCACTAAAAAAAGAGACTTTATACTCGCCAATCAAAAACAAATTAACTCAAGAAGAGATATCGCATTTAAAAAGTTTAAATCTGCCGGGAATTTATCTTAGCCAAGAGAGAGGCAGATATTACCCCCAGGAAACTCTGGCTTCTCAACTAATTGGCTTTTTAGATCCAAATTACCGCGGTCAGTATGGTTTGGAAGAATATTACGATATGGTTTTAAAAGGCGGAAGTCAAGGTTCTGACTTGATTTTAACCATTGACTACACTACCCAGTTTATGGCTGAGAAATTATTAGAGAAGGCAAAAGAAAATTTAGATATTGAAGGAGGCCAAATTATTGTCATTGATCCCAACTCTGGAAAAATAATTGCCTTAGCTAATTTTCCCAATTTTAATCCCAATCAATATCAAAAATATGCCTCGAAAGGCGATTTCGGAATTTTTAAAAATAGAGCAACCCAAGATTTCTTTGAGCCAGGCTCAGTTTTTAAACCAATTACCTTTGCGGCGGCCTTAGATCAAGAGAAAATAACTCCTCAAACCACCTATATCGATAAGGGAATAGTAGAGATTGGGGGCTGGTCTATCTATAATTACGCTAACCGAGTTTGGGGGGAGCAAACCATGACCAATGTTTTGGAAAAATCAATTAATACCGGAGCCGTTTTTGTCCAAAAATTGCTACCCAAAAATATTTTTTTAGATTACCTTACTAAATTTGGAATTTTTGAGCCAACTGGAATTGATCTTCCTGAAACCTATTCTGAAAACAAAGAATTTAAAAAGGGTTACGAAATAAATTTTGCCACCGCCTCTTATGGCCAGGGAATTGAAATGTCGGCAATTCAACTCGCCAGAGCTTATTGCCCAATTGCCAATGGTGGAAAATTGGTTAGACCTTATCTGGTGGAAAAAATTTTAATTGATGGTAAAATAATTGAAACCCAACCTGAAATTTCATCCCCAATTATCTCTCAAAAAACTTCTTCTCAATTAACGGCCATGTTGGTAAGTGTAGTTGAAAATGGTTTTGCTAAAAGAGCTAAAATCCCAGGATATTATATTGCCGGTAAAACTGGCACTGCCCAAGTTTCTTTTTCTGCCTTGGGAATTCAAAAACCTGGTTACTCGGAAAAAACTATCCAAACCTTTGTCGGATTTTTCCCAGCTTTTTCACCTCAGTTTTTAATTTTGGTAAAATTAGACAATCCAAAAACCAAAACTGCTGAATATTCAGCTGTGCCAATCTTTCATGATTTAGCCGAATATATTATTCATTACTGGCAGATTCCACCTGACTATGAATAAAAATCTCCAAAATGTGAGAGTTTACTTTTTATATTATGAATCTTTTATCAAAAATTAAATTTTATCTGAAAAAACCAAAGCTGATTATTGTTACTGGTGAAGGCAGGACTTGTGCCAAAGAAGCTATTTCCCAGGTTT
>DAIPKT010000026.1:0-9162 GCA_036769645.1 bacterium
TGGTTAGGTTTCTAAACTTAAATAAAAAAAGAGGGTCATTGACCCTCTCTGAGTTTTTTGTTTTTTTCAAAGAGCAAGAATTGTTCGCCTAATATTTAGCCGATAAAAGAAATTGCCCAAGCTAATTTCAGTAAAGTGAAATTTTGTCTTTTATCCATTGGTAAGTGAACGAGCGAAGCGAGGCAAGAAGTCATGCCGAGTTAGCCGAAGCCTACAAGTATTCATCTTTTATAACTTTTCATCACCAAACCAGAGATACAACAAAGATACTAAAACTATAACTGCCAATAATAAATCCATCACACCAAAGGGATAGATTGAAGGAGCTGCGATCATTGAGGTTAGGCTTAATGCCATACCAAAAATAATCCCCCATTTTTTCATTGACCAGATTGCGTAACCTGCAATTAACCTAAAGATACCATAAATCGCGCTAAGTGTTGCCCAAAAAATTGGTCTTTCTTGGAACCATGTTGGGGCGAATTCTCCAGGTACAAAGATCCCCATTATCGCTAATATTTCAATAAAACCATGAATGAAAAGTACTCCAGAAGCTATTTTTGCGGCGGTCTTTTTATTCATACTACCGATACCTCTTGGCATTAATGTTAGCATATAAATGTTTCATTTCAAACCAGTCTTTTCCATTTTTTACCACCTGGAGAGCTTCCTCCAGATCTCTTTTGTCCTCCAATTACCTCCACCTTTTCTGGGTTGTTGTTTTTCTATATTCATTTGTTAAAGTCACCGCTATTCAAAATATCAAACACCAAAAGTTTGTCAAATTTTTGTATCAGTCCATAACATAAAAGATAATTCATAAAACTTAATGGATAATAAGATTTTCAGCTATTTTTTCGGCATTTTTGGCTAATTTTATTCTGGAAATTTCTTAAAATCTTCTGGATTTTGTCCTATTCCTTATTAGGCATTATCTTTCTTTAATCAATGTATATTTAACTATCAAGAATTAAGCTGTTCAATCTGCCAGATTAAACATGAACCCAACGCAGGCGAGATTCTGCCCCGCCCGCCTGCGGCGGGCGGGGCAGTTAGAAGTCAGCATCCGATTCTCCTTAAAATAGGTTTGGATTTTATCCAACAAATGAAGCCAGTTGGGACGATTTTCGAACTTTAAAATAGGTGGATTCGATAAAGTGTCTTGGATTAATTTTAGCCAAAATCAATCAATTATTACAAACAGCTACATCCTAATGACATCTCAGGTATACCTAAACTACTACTCTAGAATTTTTTAGTTTTTCTAATCTAATCATAAGAAAGCAAACATTAGGGACATACTTTTCTCTTAAGTTTGAGGAGATAACAACCTATTAAGAAGATGATTATTGCAATCCGTGTCAAACAATTTAAGTAGGACACCGAAATAGATCTTGTTCTGCAATATATTTTGAGACCAAAGAAGGTTTTAATCTTTTGAAGGGTTTCACCTCAGACAACGACCTTTGTTTTTGTTGGTAGACTTTATAAAGATTATCAAGTTTGGCTTCAATAGTTCTTTTCAATTTAGCTGGATTAAGAGAGAGATAAATCTTTTTCAATTCTCTTTCTTTTTAACCAGAGATATTTGATCTGATTCCATTAACTACTGATAGGGAGTTTTAGCCAGATAGTATTTTCGATGGACCCTACTTCCTCCCTTGATTTCCTCCTTTAAATTCATTGCTTCTTTTTAACTGAAAACCAGTTTCTTAATATCTTAAGGTATTGGTTTCTGGCTTCCATATTCACCATCGAAGTAAAATGAGATGAGATTTTTATTAATTTAACTTACCTTTATCCCATTTTACCTCAAACATTTCAGTGTCATTTTAGACTGCACAATTCGGAGGGCTTGACAAGGTAAAATCAATTTGATAAGGTAAAAGTAGATCTTTTTATCCAAAATAAGGATAAAGATTTAAGGAGAAAAAATTAGGAGGTGTAAAATGAAAGCAACAATGAATCTAGGGATGTATCTTGGACTGTTGAATAAAGAAGGGAAGCTTCTTTTAAGGAGACGAGAGGAAACTGAATCAATTATTCCAGGAGTTTCCTTTAGAGGCAACTGGGAGCTTCCTGGTGGTGCGGTAGAAGAAACTCCAGCCGAGAAAGTAAGATACGATTACCCAATTCAAGAGGCAGTTCGGGAGGTAGCAGAGGAAGTAGGAATTTCAGTTTCTCTCGCGGGGATGCCACCTGTCTTTCTCGCTTTCTTTAAAGGACCAAAAGGCTATGATTTAGCTGGAGTGACGCCGCTAATTACTGCCGAAGAACCAACCAGGGGAGAGACAGTCTGGGTTTCTCCCAGCGAACTGAAAGCTTTAGCTCAAGAATTTATCTCAGAAACAGATGCTAAAAAACAAGGATTGAAGGAAGCAAAAGGGCTACTTGGAGGCTGGGGGAAAAGGATGTGCTGTCTGGCTTTAGTCGCTCTTTCCCACAGTCCGAATCCTGAGTTTGCTAAGCAAGCTCAGGAGATGCTAAAGGAAATTCAAAAGGGATGGTAAATAGTTTTATCCGAGGCGCTCAGCCCTTGGTTGAGCGCATTTTTTTATTTGCTAAAATAAATCTATGGAATTTACGATTTTTAAAAACAAAAATATTATTTCTGGAATTTCTGATATTTCTTTTGGCTCAATTGATCCTACACCTTCTGATCCAAAGATAAGCAAAAGAGAAAGTGAAGAAAGGGCAATAAAATTTTTGAAATCACTTGGTTGTAAAAATATAAACTCTAAAGATTTAGTTTGGGCAGAACAAGTTTTTAGTTCAAATGTTCATCTTTGTCAAAAGAAAGATTCTGGAAGAGTTATTAAAAATGTTGATGGCTTAATTTCAAATATTCCTGGCCAGATTTTAGTGATAATTACCGCTGATTGTGTTCCGATATTAATTTTTGACCAAAAACAAAAAGTAGTGGCTAATCTTCATGGTGGAAGAAAATGCTTGTTAAGAGGAATTATTAAAAATGCTATTAAGAAAATGATTAAAAATTTCAGGAGCCAGCCAAAACAAATTTTGGTTGGTATAGGCCCCCATATAAGGAAATGTCATTATTGGTTAAGAGAAAAAACTTATCAAATCCTTAAGAAGACAGTTTTCAAAAAATATTTTTTGAAAAAGAAAAATAAAATTTATTTTGACTTAACAAAGTTAACCTTAGATGAGCTCTTAAAATCCGGAATCGAAAAGAAAAATATTGAAGATTGTCAAATTTGCACTTACTGTTCTTATCAAAAATATTTCTCAGCCAGAAAAGAAGAAGAATTTCCTGGAATTTATAAAGAAAAAAATCCCAGATTTGCCAGTTTCATTGGCTTGAAAAGTTGAAAATTTTAAAATAATGTCTCTTCTTCCAAAAATTGAAAAAGTTACTAGGGATGCGACCATATCCCATTTTCTTTTAATGTTTGGTTATAAACTTTTTTCTTTGTATTTTCCTTTGTTTTTGGTAGCTAGGGGAATGTCTTTACCGGAAGTAGGTTATACCTATTTGTTAATTTATCTTCCAATTGCCCTTTCTGCTCCCTTTGTTGGATTTCTAAATCACAAAATAAATCCAGCCGTTTTGGCTTCGGTTGGAATTTTAGGTTACGCCATTTATGCCTTAGGAATGATTTTAATCCAAAACCCAGTCCTTTTTTATTTTTGGCAGGTTTTATTGGGAATTTCAGCCGCTTTGTTTTTTGTTTCCTTAAGAGTAATTTTGATGAACTCTTCTTTAGAAAGCTATGATCGGGCGTTTGGCTGGTTTTATACTGCCCCTTTTTATGCTGATGCCTTTGCTCCGGCTTTGGGAGCTCTTTTTATCTGGAAATTTAATTTTCTTGGCGTTTTCGTTTTTAGCTTGATTTTGCAATCTTTAACTGCTATTTTTTGTTTTACTCAATTAAAGCGGCAAACAGTTGACCTGGTTGATAAGAGTTTCAAATTTAAAACATTGGCTGAAAATTATCAAAAAGTTTTTCGGAAAATAAAAGAAAAAAGTACTCTTCCTTTTCTTTCCATTTCTCTTTCAGTCTTGCTTTTGGCTGGTTTTTATCATGCCTTTTTTATTTTGTTTTTAAAAGATTTTGGTTGGAGCCAAAATCTAATTTTACTTTTCGGTTCTTTACTTTCTTTTTTATTTTTGCCATTTTCTCTTTTGATAATTAAGGAAGTAGGAAAACAAAAAAGTGAAAAAAATATTTTTAGAGGAAGTTTGCTGGCGGGAATTTTCTCAATTTTATTAGGTTCCTTAACGGCCATTTTGAATTTTCCTTTAGTGCTCTTGCTGATGCTCGGAAAATCAACCGGAGGTTTAATGACTGGTTCAGGAAGATCGGGATTAATAAGTCAAAAATTGAAAGAATATTCGGAAGAAGCCGGAGCTCTCGATACCATTTTTTATCCCCTGGGAACTGCTTTGGGGGCTCTGATTTCAGGGTTAATTATCGGATTTTTGGGTTATCAGCTTTTATTTATCTTTGGTGGAGCTTTTGTTATTTTGGTTGGACTTTTGTCTAAGAAGCTTGCTAAATTTTGAGTTTTAGGTTAAGATAAAAAAGTATTGGTGGATAATTGCCTCTTTTAATATGAAAATAGGAATTGATCTTGGAACTTGTAATTCAGTTGTCTTTATTCCCAAAAAAGGGGTAGTTTTGCAAGAGCCCTCGGTGGTGGCTGTTTCCCTTTCAGAAAATAAAATTTTAGCCGTTGGAGAAAGAGCCAAAGAAATGATTGGCCGGACTCCTGAGACAATCAGAATTTATCGTCCCCTCAAAGATGGGGTGATTGCCGATTTTAGAGTCACTCAGGCCATGCTCAAATATTTCATTGATAAGGTTGCTGGTAGATGGCGATTTTTCAAACCAGAATTGATGATTGGAGTCCCAGCTGGAATTACCTCAACTGAGAGAAGGGCAGTGATTGAGGCTGGAATGAATGCCGGAGCTAAGGCTGTCTATCTGGTCAAAGAGCCTATTTTGGCGGCAATTGGGGCCGGAATCCCGATTAATTCTTGTTCTGGGAATATGGTTGTTGATATTGGTGGTGGAACATCGGAGATAGCCGTAATTTCTCTGGGAGGAATAGTAACTTGTCATTCTATAAGAGTGGCTGGCGATGAAATAGACACGGCCATTTCTGAGTATATAAAGAAAAAATACAATTTAGCCATCGGTGAGCAGACAGCTGAAATAATAAAAATAAAAATTGGCACCGCTCTTTCAGAAAAAGAAGAAAAGAAAATTGAGATTCGGGGCCGGGACTTAATTTTGGGTTTGCCCAGAAATATTAGAATTTCAGCTAATGAAATCTCTGAGGCAATTTCTGAAACCTTAGCTGAAATCATTCAGGTAATTAAATCAGTTTTAAGAGAAACTCCACCAGAATTATCAGCCGATATCATGGACAAAGGCATGGTCCTGACTGGTGGCGGGAGTTTATTAAGAAATTTACCTGAACTAATTGCCCAGTCAACCGGTGTTCCCTCTACTCTAGCTGAAGAACCAATGCTCTCTGTGGCTAAAGGAACGGGAGTAGTTTTAGAGAATCTGGATCTCTATAAAAAGAGTATCATGGTCAAAAAGTAAAATCCGAAGTACGAAATCCGAAATCCGAAACAAATCCCAAATTCAAAATTCCAATGCTCCAAACAAGTTTGGAATTTGGAGAATTGGAACATTAGAATTTGTTTCGAATTTCGATATTCGAATTTCGAATTTATGACAATTATTGGTCATCAAAAACAATGGGAATTTTTAAAGAAATCAGCCGAATTGGGGAAACTTTCTCATGCCTATTTATTCACTGGCCAAGAGAAATTGGGAAAAAAAAGAGTTGCTTTGGAATTTCTTTCCCTTTTGTTTGGTCAAGATCCCTCTGGCCATCCCGATTTAATCCTTCTTCAGCCAATTGGCACTCAGATTCAAATTTCTCAAATTAGAGATCTTTCTTGGCAACTCTCTCTCAAACCTTATTCTGCTAAAATAAAAGCGGCCATTATTGACCAGGCTCATTTAATGAATGCTGAAGCCCAAAATTGTTTTTTAAAAACTTTAGAAGAACCCCGGGGCAATACCATTTTAATTTTAATTACTGAATACCCGGAATTTTTATTTCCAACCATTCGTTCAAGATGTGAGATTATTAAATTTTATCCCCTACCAAAGAAAGAGATCGAAGATTATCTTAAAGAGCAGGGAATTAAAGAAAGAGAAGTCCAAATAATATCTCAAATTTCTGAGGGAAAATTGGGAGTGGCAATTGATTTTTTAAAAGAACCCAAAAAATTAAAAGAAAGGGAAGAATTAATCAATGAATTAATCAAACTGACTAAATCAGATTTAATTTTTCGCTTTCAATATGCCAAAAAGATTTCAAAAAGACCGGATTTAAAAGAAATTTTAAATCTCTGGTTATCCTATTTTAGAGAAAATTTAATTTCTAATTTAAATTCTCAAGCTAACCCGAAAATCTTGAAAAAATTAACAATGATTCTCCAAAAAATTCAAAGCACCAATTTTCTAATTTCCACCACCAATGTCAATCCTAGATTAGCCCTGGAAATTTTAATGCTTGAAATATGAAAAATATTAAAATTTTTCAAGAGGCATTGGCATCAGGCAGAGGAAAAACCAAGAAAACCCCATGACTTAGTTGAGCTCCTGAAAGATACAAAAATAAAGTTACCTGAAGACTTAATGTCTTTGGTAGAAGAGTTAGACCTTTATTATTTTTCGCCTCGCTACCCGGATATTTATGAGCAGATGAAAAAGATGTATCGTTTTAAAAATATTCTAAATTCACCAAAACTTTATTTCTAGAGCTAAAAAATTATCTAAATCAAAAATAAGAAAAAAGGTAATAATTATTCTCAAAGATTATCTCCGAAATCTTATCGATTAAGAAGGAGAATGAAAAAAAAGTGCGCCAATGGACATTTTTGGCTATTATACCCCTGAAGAATTTGAAAAATTAAGTAAGAAATCGATAGTTTTAGGAGAGGCCAAAAAAGAGGGAATTTCAATTTTCTGAGTTGATTTTTTGGTGAGTTTGTCTCAACACTGAGAAAATAAGAGAACTTCTGGATGAGGAGGAAGGTGAATTTAAAATCTGGATAGCACCACTCACTTTATGGATACATAAAATGAGAGTGTTAAAGACCTGATTATGTGAGAGAAAGGTGAGAGAAGATTCTTAATTATCGTAATCCTCAAAGATTGGGTTATCATAAATATTCCTGGCCAGAGCATCCAGAAGAAAAAAGAGTAGTTCCTCATTCTTCTTGTAAGTCAAGGTTCTGTAATAGTTGTGGCAAAGTCATAGCTGATCAATGGACAAAGAAAGCTTCTCGCTATTTCCCTCATCCTCCTTTTTATCATCTCACTTTTAATCTCTCTGATAAATTAAGAGCTTATTTCTATCTAAATACTAAAAAACCAGTCATAGCTGAAACAAGAATTGTTGAAGATGATGGTCATTTTGTGCTAAAGAAATGGCTTTCTGGTCTTTTCTTGGAGAATTGGTGGTTATTCCAATTATCTTTAACAATTTTTAAAAGAACTAACCCTAAATCTAAAATTTTAAAACTCTTTCTTTATCAATTTAGAGTTTCCGAGATAATAAAATTTAAGACCCTTTAAAGTTTAGCATAATTTTTAGATTAACTCAAATCCTCGGTCAAAATTTGGTCTGGAGCCAAAAAAAAGGCGGGAATTCTCCCACCATAAAATTTTTTACCTTCTCTAATTCTTTTAATTTCCCATTCACTTTTTCCAGCTTTCTCAAGCTTCTTTGGCCGCTGGAGTAAAGTCTCCTTTCTTTTTGTAATAATCTATTGCCTCTTCTTTTTACTCGAATTCAGTGCTCGGCTCGGAACTCTTCCCTTTTCTTCCTAAAGGAATACTAGTTGCCTGGTGGTATTTAAGCTTTGACATTGAGGACAAGAGGTCTCCTTTCTAATTTTTGCCAATTTCTCCCTCATTAAAAGAATTTCTTTTCAGGTGTGGCAGACTTCTCTCCACTCACAATCTTGGCAAATTTCTTTTTTCCAAATTTCAATGATTTTTGGAATTTTCTTCTCAATCAATTTTTTCTCCACTTTCTCCCCAGGTTTTATTCCCAATAATTCCAAAGCCAGTTTATCATCTTTTTCAATTGCTTCATTACCGTAATAGATGCATTGATTTTCCTTTAAATAAGGACATTTTTGGCAAACATCATCAGCTCCTTCAATGACCTCCACTGGTGTAATTTCCCAGACTTTCATTATTTCATCTAAATTTCTAACAAAAATCTCATTATAACCCTTACCTTTATAAAATTGGAGACAAATTAGATGATGTCCTCGAAGTTTGTATCTCATAATTTTTATCTCCTTTCCTCAATTTCTTTAAATTCTTGATAAATTTCCTCAAATGTCCTATTCCATCTTTCTTTTTGATATTCAGCCAGATCATAAAAGGTAGCTCTCTGACCTTGGCGCTTGACAATTTTTGAGCCTCGATTGACTGCCTCTTTCTTTAATTTTCTAAATCTCTCAAACTCTTCTTTTCCAAGAATTTCAACCATTCTCTCACCCCTTTCCTTATGAGATTGTTTAAGTTCTATTTTATATTTTACTCATTAAGTTTATTTTAGTCAAGCAAAGAACTCTCTTGGCTATAATGATATTGAAGACTTTAGAGAGAATAGAGCTTGGGCTTTTAAGAAGGTAAAGGCAGTCTAAAAAGAAAGTAGGAAGCTTTCTAAAATTAAGGTTAAAGGTCAAAATCTCTTTAACCAAATTAAAGAGTTGGCTTCCTACTATGATAACCATATCACAATCCTACCTTATACTCAAAAAAGAGAGCAGAGAAGAATTTGCCAGAAAAACACTTTTAGAGAATCTCCTTTTCAATAAGGGAAACATTAAAAAGACAGCTAAAAAGATGAGATGTTCAAGAAATACAATCTATTTAGCCTTAGAAAAAGAAAGAGGGCAGGACTTAACTGATAAACCCCATACTCCTAAAACTGCTCATCCCAAAACTACCTCTCAGGAAATCATTGATTTGATTGTCAAAAGAAGAAAAGAAACTGGGTTTTAATAAAAGAAGGTTGAGATGGTCTATCTTAGCCAGGGGATAAAATTTTACCTTTTGAAGAGATTGAAATGGACACCAAGGAGATTGCTGA
>DAIPKT010000027.1:0-8412 GCA_036769645.1 bacterium
GGAATCTTAGCTGGTCTTCCCTTTTGGTATAAAACTTTTGAATCGGAAAATCTTCTTCAGTTAAATAACAATGGGAAAGATCCTTTATCAAAGGGAGAGATAGGGCCACTCCTTCGAGCTTTAATTAAGGCTCCTTTTAAATGGGTTTTATCAAAAATAAAGGGAGGAAACTTATCCTTTGGACAGGCAATGAGGATTCCTGGCCATGAATATTTTTGGTCTTCTCCTGAAGTTGGTCCTCAAATCATAAGTTTTCTTAAAAGTAAATTAAAAGAGTGAGATATGCCAGAACCTCCAGATGCCTGACCAAGAGAAAAGCGGCATCTTTTCTCATTTGTCAAAAATGAAAAATAAAATAATTAAAGTTGGCTGTTGTGGTTTTCCAATAAATAAAAAGGAATATTATAAAAAATTTGATCTGGTTGAATTGCAATCCACTTTTTATCAACTTCCAGCTAAGATTGAAACGGTAAGAAAATGGAGAGAGGAAGCTCCCAAAGATTTTATTTTCAGCTTGAAGGCCTGGCAATTGATTACCCATCCAGCTTCCAGCCCAACCTATAAAAGATTAAAAGAAAAAATCTTAAAACCGGAAAATTACGGATTTTTTAAGCCAACCAAAGAAGTCTTTGAAGCCTGGCAAAGAATAAAAGAAGTGGCAAAGGCTTTGGGAGCAAAAATCATTGTTTTTCAATCCCCGGCTTCTTTTAAGCCGATTAAAGAAAATATTGAAAATTTAAGAAAATTTTTTAAAAAGGAAAAAAATAAAACTTTTATTTTTGCCTGGGAGCCGAGAGGGAAGTGGGAAGAAGATTTAATTAAAAATTTAGCTAAAGAATTAAATTTAGTCCATTGTGTTGATCCATTTAAGCAAAAATCAACTTTTGGGAAAATAAATTATTTTAGGTTACATGGAAAACCGGGCTATAATTTGCGATATGAATATAATGAGGGAGATTTAAAAGAGCTTTTAAAATTTTGTGACAAAAAAGAAAATTATGTTTTATTTAATAACCTTTCAATGCTAAAAGATGCTTTAAAATTTAAATTCCTAATTAAATAAAATGGCAAAATTATTTATTGGAACCTCTGGTTTTTCCTATCCCCATTGGGAAAATGGAGTCTTTTATCCTGAGGATTGGCCAAGGTCAAAAAAACTCGAATATTATTGCCAACATTTTAAAACTGTTGAATTAAATAATCCTTTTTATCGATTGCCTCAAAAGACTGCTTTTTTGAGTTGGGAAAAAAGAGCTCCAGAAGATTTTCTCTTTGCGGTCAAAGTTTCTCGGTTTATTAGCCATGTCAAAAAATTGGCTGATTGCCAAGAACCTTGGAAAATATTTTTAGAAAGAGCCTTAAATTTGAAAGAAAAATTGGGTCCTTTTTTATTTCAATTGCCTCCTGGCTGGAAAAAGGATGCCAAGAGATTAAGTGATTTCATTGAAATGCTTAAAAAAAATTCTCCCAAGAATTTGAGATTTGCCTTTGAATTCAGGAATGAGACTTGGTGTGATAAAGAAATTTATAAAATCTTAAAAGAGAAAAATTGTGCCTGGGTGGTGGTTGACTCTCCCCATTGGCCAAAAAGGGAAGAAATTACGGCTGATTTTGTTTATATTAGAATGCATGGCTCCCAAGTTTTATTTTCTTCAAAATATACCAAAGAGGAGCTAAGTTCTTTAGCCCAAAAAATCAAAAACTGGCTAGAAGAAAAATTAGATGTTTATTGCTATTTCAACAACGATGCCCATGGTTACGCAATAGAAAACGCCAGAGAGCTTTTGAGAATCTGTAAAAATTTAACCTTCGGTACCCGCGAGCAAGAAGGAAGTCTTAAAGATTTTCCCGAGAATTAGATATTGTTTTTAATATTCTTGAAATATCTCCAGACAAGTTCCATTACCAAAAGAGGCAAATCGCTATTCCTAAAGAGGTTAGGGATATTTTGGTGGCCTCTAATTAGTTAAAGAAATTGAATGGGTTTTAGAGGTTTTTATAATTTTGAAAAACCAAGAATAGTAAAGCTCTGAGAATATTTTAAACTTGAAAACATTGAAAATTATAGATAAATTTAATCTAAGAGGGGCTTTAGAAACTTTTCAAAAAATGGGAATTATTGGAAAAGAGCTAAGCCAAATAATAAAGTTATGAAAAAAAACATTCATCCAAAATATTATCCCAATGCTCAAGTCAAATGTGCTTGTGGTAATACCTTTACCGTTGGTTCAACTAAAGAATTCATTGAAATTGAGATTTGCTCAAAATGCCATCCATTTTATACTGGCAAAGAAAAAATCGTTGATACTCTGGGAAGGGTGGAAAGATTCAGAAAGAGATTAGCCAAGAAAGGCAAGAAGTAAGATGGAAATTAATGCTATCAAAGAGGAATATGATAAACTTATTAAGCAGCTCAGTGATCCTGAGTTGATTTCGAATTTAGAAAAATTTGAAGAACTATCTAAAAGAAAAAGTTATCTTGAAAAAATAATAGAAAAAGAAAAAGAAATAAGAGAAATAGAAAATGAGATTGAGAAAAATAAACTCATAATTTCAACCAGAGAAGATCCAGAACTAGTCGCATTAGCTGAAGTAGAAATATCCCAACTTCAAGAAAGAGAAAAAACTTTAAAAAAAGAATTAGAAAACTTACTTCAGGAAGGAAAGGAAGAACCCCAGTCAGTTATTGTTGAAATTAGGGCTGGAGTTGGTGGTGAGGAAGCGGCTTTGTTTGCTGCCGATTTATTTAGAATGTATTCAAAATATGGGCAATCTCAGGGCTGGAAGCAGAAGGTTTTAGATTCCAGAGTAACTGAGCTCGGAGGTTTTAAAGAAATTATTTTTGAATTAAAAAATGGCAATATTTTTTCAAAAATGAAATTTGAGGGAGGGGTCCATCGGGTTCAGAGAGTTCCAATCACTGAAAAAGGAGGAAGAATTCATACTTCAACCGCTAGTGTGGCCATTTTGCCAAAACCAAAAAAGGCTGAAGTTAAAATTAGGCCTGAGGATTTAAAAATCGATTTTTATATTGCCTCAGCTCCTGGCGGGCAGCATGTTCAAAAAAGACATACTGCTGTCAGAATTACCCATTTGCCAACAGGAATTGTGGTTACTTCTCAAACTGAAAGGAGTCAGTCCCAAAATAGAGAAAATGCCCTGGCAATTTTGGAAGCCAGGCTTTTAGAAAAAGAAAGAATGGCTGAAGAAAAAAGAATTTCTGGGAAAAGAAAAGCCCAGATAAAATGGGCAAAAAGAGCTGAGAAAATTAGAACCTATAATTTTCCCCAAGATAGGGTAACTGATCACCGAATTAAAAAAAGCTGGCACAAAATAGAAGAAATCTTAGATGGAAAATTAGAACCAATAATTTCGGCTCTCCAAAAATTGAGTTAAGCCACCTCTCTCAATTGTTTTAATATCCTCTTCATATCGGGCAGCTATTCTCATTACCGAATCTCCATAGAAACGGTATTTTTTATTTATCGTCCCAGAAAAATAAATCATTGCCGCTTGCCATTCATCGTTCGGATTTTGAGAACTCGCTCCATAATCTTTTAAATATAAGGCGGCAGCTAAAAAAGCATCCTTGATATTCCAAGGATCAGCCAGTTTTCCAGTGATTTCTTTAACCCTGTCTCGATATCTCATCCAGGTTGAAGGGATAAATTGAGCTGGTCCCATCGCTCCTCCCCAGCCATATTCCATTGGACAAGAGATCGGAGTATTGAGGGGATCTCGGCCCAATTCCTGGCAAATAGTTAAAAAATGGGGAATGTCCCGAGTTGGGTTCATTGTCCGAACTTCTTTTTTATTAGTATTAAATCTCCGGCCTTCTCCAGTTTCTAAATTGACTAAATAACATTGGCCAACATTTTTACCAATATTTGATTCTTGGGTTAAGACTGCCAGTAAAAAGGCCGGTCTAACTCCGGTAATTTTCTCAACATATTTTGCCAATTCTAAGGCTTCACCGAAAGTTGGTGCTTTGGGAATGCCAATTAATTCAAAAATTCTGGCCCTAATTTCAGCTGCCCTTTTTTGGGTTTCTTCTTTTTCTTTTAAATATTTTTGGTATTGGGCCTCAGTTAATTTTAAAAAGTAATCTTTCTCCTTTTTGGCGGCCTGACTTTCTTCTCTCTGGAGGAGTTGAATTTTTAATACCCTTTCTAAATCAGCCTTCTCTTCATCTAAAGCCATTTTTTGATTTTCTAAATAAGATTTTAAATTTTTTATCTGGCCCAAGATTTCTTGACTTTTTAAATTTAGAGATTCCAAGGCCATTAAATTATCAAAAAAACCAGAGAGAGTTTCTTCAGAAAGTAAAATTTCAATTAAAGATTTTTGATCTTCTTCATAGATTTTTCTTAAGATAGCCGATAGCATTTGACGGGAATTTTCAATTTTTAATGAAGTCTTATTAATTGAAGCCTCGGTGTCAGAAATTTGAAGGCTGATATCTCTAATCATGATATTGCTTTCTTGAATTTGAAGATCTAATTTTTCAATTTTTTTCTTTAAAAGATAAATTTGATTTTGGAGGGTCCTCTTTTCTTTTTCGGTTTTACTAATATCTTCTTCTATTTTTGAAAGTTGCTTTTCTAATTTTTTTAATTCTTCTTCCAAGAGTTTTCTTTCTTGAGAAGGACCCATTTCTGGTTGGGCAAAACTGAAGAAAAGGGGCAAAATAAAAGCCGAGATTATAATTAACAATAAAGTTATTTTTAGAATCTGATTAATCATTCTGTCTCTTCTTTTTCTTTCTTTTCCTTGACCTTTTCCACTTCCTCAACCTTCTCTTCAATTGGCTTTACCAATTCCTCCTCAACCTTTTCGAGGGGAGCAACAAAGGCTAAGATTTCCTCAGGAGCTCTTAAAATCTTTACTCCTTCTGGCAATTTTAAATCTTTAATTAAAATATTATCCTCAAAGGTTTTGAGTTTCTCTATATTTACTCTAATTTCATGAGGAAGTTTTTGAGGAAGAGCTTTTACTTCCAGTTCGGAAATATTTTTAACTAAAGTCCCACCCAAATCTTTTACCGCCCGACTCTCTCCTTCAAAAATTATTGGGATGGTCACCTCCACCTCTTCTTCAAGCCTTGGTTGATAAAAATCAACATGAATTAGCTTTCCAGTTAAAGGATCTTTAGCTACTCCATGAATCAAAACTAAATATTTCTCTTTTTTTCCTTTAACAGAGAGAGAAATTAAAGAACTCTCTCTGGCTTCTTTATATACTTTCTCAAATTCCTTTAAATCGATTTCCAAGGGTAGGTTTTTTATCTTTGGGCCATATAAAATAGCTGGTAAAATACCTTTTTTTCTTAAGGCTTTCACTTTTTTACCGAGTTCTTTCCGAATTTTTGCAGATAAAGATAACATTACTTTTTCCGGATTTTGAATCTTTTCTCCAATTCCTTCAAAGTCTCCATCACCCCGGTATATTCTAACTCTGAGATTGGCAACATTGCTATTCCCGAAAATCCTTGTTTTCTTATTTCTTCTGCTTTTTGAGAAACCTTATTTCTGACATAATCCCAATAGGGTTGGTCAAAGAGATCGCTAGGTTCAGTCAATTTTCCATTTTTAACAGAAAAGGCTAGACAAGAAACAATTGGTGGTCCATCAAAAAATGAAATTGAAGAATTCCTCTTGACCGGCATTAAAGGTCCGCTATGAGAGCCTCGCATAAAACCAGAAACAAATTGTCCAATGGTATAGGGAGATAAAATTTCGCCCGTGGCTGGAAAATCTTTTTGGGTTCTAACTAACATCACTGGGTCATCCTTGCCAACATATTTTCCGGCAATATTGCGCAATCTAGTCGTGGAAGCAGTTACTATCTGCTCATTAGTCGCCCTTGACCAAATTGATTCAACAACAAATCTTCCGGTATCCCTTAATAAAGCACAAATATCATAACTTTCTTCTGGGGTAACTAATTCAATAACTCTATCAGCTTTGGTATAATTGACATCCATGATTACAAATTTAAATCCTTTTTTGATACTCGGAGCTAAAATTAATCCAGGACAATGCATTGGATCAGCAAAAGCTAAATAAAGAGGTAAATTGAAAGTTCCAGGCTCAGTTTTATCAGCCATAAACATTAAAAAGGATTCGGCTGGTCTCTCTTCAATTTCCATTTCTGCCACTTGGGGTCCCATTCCCTTAACATTTCCAGAAAAGGCTGTAACTAATAAATCCTGACCTGCTCCATAAAGACCTTGTTCTTTGGCAACTTTTGTTCCTGCCATAAAGGCATCAAAGCAGAGTTTGTGAATTTTTTCATCCAAAACTCCTTTTTTATGAGTGGTTAAAATAGAAATATCATCTCCGCAATGACCAATATAATAATCAATTATCAATCCCCCACCTTTTTCTTTAACAAAATTTTCAACTGTTTCTAAAAGTTTTTGGCTAGGTTTGACATGTCCACCAATTGAACCAATATCAGCTTTGATTATTGATAAAGTAATTTTTGCCATAAATTTTATTTTTTTTGACCTCTCTTTAATTATACCTTAAGTAGCAATTTTCTAGAAATTTTTTTTCGATCAAGCTTCTTTCTTAATAACTTTTTCCATGAATTTTTAATATTTGATATGTTAAGACTTAACCATCTGGTATATTTTCGACCTTTCTATATTCCCTCCAAGATTCCGCTGCTATGTAGCAGCGGAATTTTGGAGTTTTTATAAATTTTTTCTAAAAACTGCATTAATTTGTTTATAAATTTTAGATTTATGATCTAACTTTTCGATAGCCCGACGGAGTTTTTCTTTCTGTTTTTTATTAGCCGATTTAATTATATCTTCAATCACCAATTCTGGCCAAAACACTAATGGATATTTTCTTTTAAATGCTTTCCAATCTTTCATTGCCAAATCCCAACTACTTTCAGGTTTTTGTCTTTCTTTTTTTGTTCTTTCGGCTATTAATCTAAATCCTTCTCCTCCTTCAGTTAACCAAGTAGCTATCTTCGCAATGGTAGTATGCCCAACTTTTAACAAACCTTCGATCTGCCTATAATTTTTATCCTCCAACAAAAGTTTAGCAATTTTTATTCGCTTAGCCAACATTAAAGCCTCCGATTTTGTTAGAAGATCAGTTAAAAATTTCACTGCTTCTTCCGGTGTCTTCAAACTCAATAGAGCCTGGCAAAACTCAGATAAAAGTTCTTGTTGAACCTCTCTCGAAAGTTGAACTCTTGCCATAAAATGCTGCTTTATCAAATGCCTCAAATTCCGCTGCTATGTAGCAACGGAATTTGCGGTAAATATTTTTTGATTTTAGCTAAATTTTAATTGTTTTAATAACCTTGCTTAAATTCAAAGGTGCATTTATTAGCCAGAAGAATCCCTTTTCTTACTTAGCCATTGGCCAAATTTTCTGATATGAGAGATTTTGGACCAATTTTCATGAAATTTTTTATTTACTTTAGCATCGGCTAATGGTCTATTGAACCCTTGGGGAATGAAAATTTTAACTAAAGGGGACCAGCTATGTTCAATTTCTTTATCCAAAATTTTATTAGAAATATATCCTTTATCTTTATGTTCAAATATAATTGGCTTTTCTAATCTTGGTTCAAAATAAACTAAGGCATATCTGAATTCACAATACCTGTCTTTTCTTTTAAGTAATGTGAGTAAACCTTCTATTCCAATTGTCTCTAAAACAAAATTGACTTGGGAAGCCGGAAATCCACCAAGAGAAGGTATATAAAATCCGCTATCTTCAACTATAAAAGGAGCTTTCAAATGCCTTTTAACAAAATTGGCTTTCTCAATAGCAATCTCTTTCACGCTCCAGCTTTGGGATTCAGGAATTGGCATTATTTTTTGAATAACTTTAATTTTATATTCAGCCAAAATTTTTGCGGCATCTTCAAATTTTCCCTTATTTCTGGTGACGAAAATGATTTTTCTCATTTTATTGAACTCGAAGTCTAATTTAATTTCCAATTAACATATTGGGGCAGTTCCGGCTATGTTTTTGCTAATCCTAAAATTGTTTTCATTACGGCGTCTGGGCTCAGGGAGATACTTTCAATTCCCTCTTTTAACAAAAATTGGGCAAATTCAATATCGGTTGAAGGAATATCACCACAAATTCCGCAATATTTTTTCTTTTCTCGACAAAGCTTAATTACTTTTCTAATCATTTCTTTTACCGCTTCATTTCTCTCATCACCAACTTTGGCTATTAGGGCCGAATCTCTATCTAATCCCAAAACTAATTGGGTCAAATCATTAGAACCAATTGACATTCCATCAAAAATCTCCAAAAATTCTTCGGCCAAAATAACATTGGAGGGTATCTCACACATGACAATAACTTTCAAACCTTCACTTCCTTTTTCTAAACCATTCTTTGCCATCAAATCCAAAACTTTTTTTCCTTCTTC
>DAIPKT010000028.1:0-8267 GCA_036769645.1 bacterium
GCTGAACTCTTCACCACCCATCCCAATATCCTAAAGAGAATTAAACGGCTCAGTACCTTTCTAGAAGCTTTCTAATAGAAAGTACGATCTTGGCCTAAATCTTTCTTTCCTGACAAGAAACTCCAAAGATAGGTTAAAACCATTAAAAACCTGTCTTTAGAGAACTTAATCCTATGAAGAAATGAAATTTGCCTTCTCCCTAACTATAAAGCCTTCAGAGAGGAATAAGTGAAACAATGATAGTAATTCTCAGCTGGCTAATAAGGTCTTTTATCGAAAATGCCTTGTTGATGAGACAAGGTTTTTATATTTAAAGGAAATAGATTTTCAATCTGGTGCGGACGGTGGGACTCGAACCCACAAGCCTTTTGGCATAGGATCCTAAATCCTACGTGTTTCCCAATTTCACCACGTCCGCAATCTTACTTTTATATAAAACTTAAAAACAAATCCCCCACCTAAGTTAGTGAGAAAATTTAAAAATTTCTTTGAAAATTCAAATTTCCCCCTCTTTTTAAATTCCCATTAGCGCTTTGGCAACGGCAGGAATAGCTTTTGCCAAAAAGGCAATTATTAGTCCAATTAGAGCCCAAAGGATATAGTTTTTCCCCTTGGTTATTGCTTCTGTCGCACCGGCAGCAGTAATAAGGGTATAAGCTCCCAAGAGAGTCATTATTACTGCTAAGGCTATAAAAATAGTGAAGATCCAATCAGTAACAATATAGATCGTATTGAAAAAACAACACATTCCCCAATTATCGGTAGTGTACTCCGGTCTCCCACCCGGAGCCTTAGGACAGACTCCGTCTGTTGGACCTACCCACTTATCTTTTATACACTTCTCATCAATCTCTTTAAAATCCCTTCTTAATTTACAACATTCGGGAGCGACTATCTGAGCTGAAGCTATTATCGGAATTAGTAAAGGAGTTAAAATGGCTAATAGGACTAAACCCAATAAGATCTTTCTCATAAACTTAATTTTTATTATTTAATTTCGACCTTTTTATAGGCCTATTATTTGTTTTATTAAGCTAATTAGGCCTTTGGCAAAAAAAATAATGAGCAATCCAATTAGAGTATAAAGAATGATGTTTTTGCCAGTAGTTATTCTTTTTTCATCTCCAGCAGCAGTCAGAATATAAAATGCGCCAATAATTACCATTAAAGGAGAAAGGGCAAGGGCAATATAAAAAATGAAATTAATGATGTTCTTAATAAGCTCTTCAAAGGTTTTTGTCTTTAAGGGATTTTCAATCTTGATCACCTGGCTAAAGAGAAAAGTTGGTAAGAATAAACCAAGAAAAATTAAAATTGATAATTCCTTAAGCATTTTTTATTTTACCATCTTTATTTAACCAAAATCAATCCCCAATGGTAAATTCCAGCCTCGAATTCTTTTTCCAATTTTAAATTAAGATCCTGAGCTATTTTTTTTACTTCTTCAAAATCAACCCACTCTATTTCCTGAGTTAAAGGATTGTCTTTTATCCAATCGACAACTAAAATTTTTCCTCCTTTTTTCAAAACTCGCTTTCCTTCTTCTAAAACCTGTTTTTTATTTTCGCATTCAAATAATAAATTGCTCATTAAAACTAAATCGCAAGAGTCTGACATTAAGGTAGTTCCTTTTTCAACATCAGCTTTTCTAGTTTCAATATTAAAAAGTTTTTCGATTTTAACCCTAGCTCGGAGGGCGGAAAGAGGTTCCTCTAATATATCTATGGCATAAATTTTTCCTTCTTCCAAAATTTTTGCCAGAGGTATTGCCCAACCGCCACTACCACAACCAAAATCAGCTACAATCATATTTTCCCTGAGCTCCAATTTTTTTAAAACTTCTGAAGGATTGAGAAAACCTTCCATAATGACTATGAGCCATGACTATGACAAATATTGTTCTCCTCATTATACTCATTTCATTGTCTAAATGCAAGTTGCTGAGGCTACTTTATCGCCTTCATCTAATTTCATTATCCTCACTCCCTGGGTGGCTCGGCTCAGAACTGGAATTGATTTAATTTCGGTTCTGATTACTTGGCCTTTTTGAGAAATGACAATTAAGTCCTCTTCTAAGGTTAGAGTTTTTGAAGCCACCAAATCTCCAGTCTTTGGTGTTACTTTGGCTGTTTTTATTCCCGCCCCTCCCCTCCCTTGCAGTCGATATTCCTTTAAATCCGTCCTCTTGCCATAACCATTTTCAGTGACGACTAACAAATAACTTTTTTCCTTTGATTTCCAATTTTGAATTACATCCATCTCCACTACCTCATCACCTTTCTTTAACCTTATTCCTCTGACTCCAGAAGCTATTCTTCCCATCGGTCTAATTTCTTTTTCCCTAAATCTGATGGCTTGCCCCTTTTTGGTGACCAAAATTATTTCCTCATCGCCAGTTGTTTTTTGAACAGCTCTTAATAGATCTCCTTTTTTTAAAGTGATAGCGATTAAACCAGAACGTCTGACATTTTCAAATTCAGCTAAGGGAGTTTTTTTAATTATACCATCTTTAGTGACAATGACTAAATATTTTATTCCCAGCTCTTCATCCTTTTTACCAAGGGGAAAAAGGGATAAAACTTTTTCTTGGGCAGAGATCTCTAAGAAATTTAAAAGGCCCCGACCCTTTTGGACTCTAGTTCCCTCAGGAATTTCATAAACTGGAATTTTGAAAACTTTCCCTGAGTCAAGGAAGAAAAGCAAATTATCATGGGTATTGGCGACCAAAAAATGTTCAACAATATCTTCGCCAATTGTTTTCATTCCCAAAATTCCCTTTCCTCCTCTTTTTTGAATTCTGTAAAGGGAGGGGTTTATTCTTTTGATATAACCACCTTGGGTTAAGGTAATGATTGTCTCTTCTGCCGGAATTAAGTCTTCTTCGGCAATCTCGCCAATTTTCTGGACAAAGACTTTTGTTTTCCTTTCATCGCCAAAATTCTCCTTTAAAGAGAGAAGTTCTTTTTTAATCACTTCTTTTATTTTTTGGGGACTTTTTAAAATGGCAGATAATTCTTTGATTTTGGTGATTACCTCTTTTAATTCCTCCTCAATCTTTTTTCTTTCTAACCTGGCCAGGGCTGATAATTTTGTTTCTAAAATGGCATTGGCCTGAATTTGGGTTAATTTAAATTTTTTGATTAAATTTTTCTGGGCATCTTCCCGATTTTCCGATTTTTTTATAGTCTGAATTACCTCATCAATTCTGGCTAGGCATTTGTGAAGACCTTCTAGAATATGGGCTCTTTCCCTGGCTTTTTCTAAATCAAATTTGGTCCTTCTAAAAACAACCTCTTTCCGATGGGAAATGAAATAATTTAAAAGATCTGGCAAATTTAAAACCCTGGGCTGAATTCCATCAACCAGAGCCAAAAGGTTCAAATGAAAAGTTTTTTGTAAATCGGAAAATTTATAAAGCCGGTTTAAAATCTTTTGGGGATAGGTATTCCTTTGTAAATCAATGACAATCCTCATTCCTTCTTTATCAGATTCATCCCTAAGATCTTTAATTCCTTCAATCTTTTTTTCTGAAACCAAATTGGCCAATTGCTCAATCAAGGCTGATTTTTGAACCTGGAAAGGAATTTCTGTAATTATGATTTGATGGCGACCAGTTTTTTCCTGTTCCACAATTTCGGCTTTTCCCCTCATTAAAATTGGTCCCTTTCCTTGAGAATAGGCCTGAATGATGGCTGCTTTATCAAAAATTTGACCAGCGGTTGGGAAATCAGGACCTTTAATAAATTTGAATAAATCTTCAGTCTCGGCTTTGGGATGGTCAATTAAGTAAATTAAGGCATCTACGACCTCGGAAAGATTATGGGGAGGAATATTAGTGGCCATGCCAACGGCAATTCCCAGAGAGCCATTTAATAAAAGTTGAGGAAGTGGCGAAGGCAGAACAGTTGGTTCCTTTCTCGTTCCATCATAATTATCAACGAAATCAACCGTATTTTTTTCAATGTCTTTTAAAAGTTCTTCGCCAATTTTTGATAATTTACACTCAGTATATCTTTGAGCGGCATACTCTGAAGGATCGTCGATTGAACCTACATTGCCCTGGCCATTGACTAGAGGATATCTTAATGTAAAATCTTGAGCCATTCTCATTAAGGCTTCATAGATTGGAGCGTCTCCATGGGGGTGAAATTTCCCCATGCAATTATGGGAGACTACTCCATTAGCGATAAATTCGTGATTATTTTCTACTTCAAAATCATAAGTTTTTTGGGGAGCAACTTTTCTTATTGAGGCCACTTTTATAAAATAAATTTTATTTTTAATAATCTGGTCTAAAAAGTTAAACAGTGATGAACCTATTTTCTCTAATTTATTTTTTATTCCCCAATCAATAACCTGAGTTTTTCTTAAGGGTTTCTCCCAAAGATCGGAAGAAGAATATCTAATTTTACATCCCGCTCGGTGCTTTATTCCCATTCTAAATTTATTCCCATTTGTATCTTGATACCAACCAGCTCCTAAATGATGTTTCCTCAACTCTCCAAATAATATTCTTCCAGCATAAGGAATAATGTCATATTGGAACCCGCAATCTCTCCTAATATCCCCATTTTCGAGAATTCTCTGATTTCTTAATCTCTTTTTTTTCGAAACCAGATTTAAATGTTTAGCTAATTTACTTGCATTTTCTCCCCTTATTTCTAAACTATAAGATTTGTCTCTTCCTTTTACTATTTGGCCATTAATACACCCGCCGGCTTTTAATAGTTTTTGCTGATATTTTGAGCTAAAAATTCCTTGGTGGCAGAGAGTAATTAATAAACCATCAACTAAATATTTTGAGGTTGAACCATACTGAATACAATGTTTTTTAACCTTAATATCTCCATCTCCATCAATTAATCCAGAAATGAAAGAATAAATAATTTTTGATGGCGATTGGAAAATTTTTAAAGGAATTTTTTTAGTTGGGGCTTTAAGTCCTTCTAATTCAAAATTAGAAACGAAAAATTCATTGATAGCCTTACGATTAATTCTAATGTTAAATTCTTTATTATTTAAAATTTCCCCAATTTTAGTTTTATATTGATAATAATTTACCTCAATTGTAGGAGTATAATTGAACTCTTGCTTAAATATTGTGGCTATTTTCTTTGCTACCTCTTCTTTGTTTCCGATGGCGAAATTCAGTCTTGGCAATTTTTTACTTCCATAATCATTGGAGACTGAGCCATCAGAAATTAAAATCCCTAATAAATAAGCAATATTTTCATTTAAATATTGAGGCTGATTTTTTTCAATTCTCTTTAATTTAACTAAATCTTTAATTTCTGGATAATCAGCTTTTATTAAAAGATAATCATTCTTAGTTAAATCTTTGGCCTTCTTCCATTTAAATTTCCAATCCTCACTTAAAACTTTAAACTCTTGGGAAGGAGTGACAATATTGGAAAGCCCGTTTTCTAAAGTAATTTTCAATAATGGTTTTGCTGGCATTTGGTAAAGCCGAATAACTTTTCTTAAGCTATCTTGGGTAAAAACCAAATCTCCCTCTTTAATTTTTTGAATTGGCACCAATCCTTTATTTGTTAATACTAATGTATCTCTTACAAAGCATTCGCCTACCACTGTTGCTGATTTTCTAAATTTGGCATCGTGTTTTAATCCCATTTCATGCATGGCATATAAAATCCTTCGGTGGACTGGTTTTAGGCCATCTCTAACATCAGGCAAAGCCCGAGAGATAATCACTGACATGGCATAGTCAATATAACTTTCTTTCATCTCTTCAGTAATTTCTCGAGGTTTAATCTGGCCAATCCCAGTATTGAGTTTTTTAGATTTATCTGGCATAATTTAAAAAATTCTAATTTGGTTAAGTGGAACCTTAAACACTTATTTAGGTTGGAGTTCTTCGGTTTCTTTTATCACCTCCTTTAATTTTTTTAGCTCCTCGGAAATTTCTGGCATTTCAATTTTTGGCAATCTTTTTAACTTTTCTTGAAGTTCTATTATTTTCAATTGTTCTTTAATTTCTTCGCCTCTTAAACTTTTTAACCTTTGTTGAACATTTTTAATATAAAAAGTAAAAAGCGAAATTCCAATGATAATTACTATTGACCATAAAATAATCTTTCTTTTTCTCTCTGATAGATTTTGTAATTTCTCTAAAAACCTCATTGATTACAAAATTCACCATGGTGTAATTTGTTATCAAGGTCTGAGAACGACAATTTTGGCTTCTTCTGGAGAAAGATCCTTTTTCTTAATTGATAGTTTATTTAGGGGCTCAATTGATTTTATCCCCAACAATTTTAAAAATTTATCTAAGTTATCTAATTTAATTTTTAGTTTTGGTAATTGATAATGCATTGGTATGGTAATTTTTGGTTCAAGTTGGGACATTATTTTTATAGCCTCTTTGGCTGAAATGGTATAAGTTCCACCGATTGGAATCATTAAAATATCAACCTGACCAATTCTATCCAATTGCTCCTCAGTTAATTCTCTCTGGCCTAAATCTCCTAAATGACATAATTTCAGATCCTCAGCCTCTAAAGTATAAATAGTATTTTCGCCATCTTCCTTGCCAAGCGATTGATCATGCCAAGATTGAATCCCTTGGATGAAAACATTTTTTATTTCGTATTCACCCGGGCCATTGATTAAAAAATACGGGCGCCCACTTCTGGATGCCCCAATTCCTTTGATGTTGTTATGGTCATAATGGTCATGGCTGATCAAAACAATATCAGCCTCTAATTTTGGAAATTTCAACCCAATCTCCTCAGAAAAAGGATCAATTAAAATTGAAGTTTGCTCGGCTTTATTGCCAGCAGCTAAGATTTGAAAACAAGAATGACCATGCCAAAAAATATTCATAAGTTTAATTTTATCATAAGACTTGAAAAAATTCAATAAATCAGCTAAATTAAAAGATATGAATTTCTTAGTCAAAAATAATTTGCTAAAGCCGGCTAAGGTTGGAGATGTTGTGGAAGGAAAAGTTATTGTTAAAGAATCAGGAAAATTGTTTTTGGATTTGGGACCGATTGGAACAGGAATAATTTATGGAAAAGAGTTTTATGAGGCAAAAGATAAAATTAAAGATTTAAAGATTGGCGATAACCTCTTTGCCAAAATAATCAGCCTTGAAAATGAGGAGGGTTACATTGAATTATCAATTAGCCAGGCGGGAAGGGAATTGGCCTTTGAGGCCTTAAAACAAAAAAAAGAAAGAGGAGAAAAAATTTTAGTTAAGATCTCGAGAGTAAATAAGGGCGGCCTACTAACTGAGGTGATGGGAATTCCAGCTTTTTTACCGGTCTCCCAATTGGTGAGCGAGCATTATCCCAGAGTTGAAAAAGGAGATCCAACAAAGATCTTGAGAGAGCTTCAAAAGTTTATTGGCAAGGAACTTGAGGTAAAAATTTTGGATCTCTCTCAAAAGAAAGAGCAAATTATCTTATCGGAAAAGGCAAAAGAATTAGATAAAATGAAAGAAATTTTGAAAAATTATAAAGTGGGAAATTTGGTTGAGGGAGAAATTACTGGCATTACCGATTTTGGAGCCTTCCTGCGATTTGACCAAAATTTGGAAGGGCTAATTCACATTTCAGAATTGGATTGGAAAATTGTTGAAGACCCATCTGAAATTGTTAAGGTTGGAGATAAGGTCAAGGCAAAAATCATTGAAATTTCAGATGATAAGGTTTTTTTATCTTTAAAGGCCCTAAAAAAAGATCCCTGGAAAGATATTGAAAAAAAATATAAAAAGGGAGATATTATCAAGGGCAAAATAACCAAATTTAATACCTTTGGCGCTTTTGTCCAGCTCACCTCAGAAATTCAAGGATTATGTCACATCTCTGAATTTGGGGCAAGACCAAAAATGGAAGAGAAATTAAAAATTGGCAAAGAATACAATTTCCGGATTCTAGAGATCAGACCCAAAGAACACCGAATGAGCCTAAAGTTAATTGATTAAAAAAGATTAACTAAAACTTCACACCTAAAATTCATCCTCTATTCTCTCATGAAAAGTCTCTCCTGAGCCATTGGATTCTTTCTTACCTAAGCGGAATAGCCTGGTGTTTGCAGGATAAATTTTCTCAACCATCTCAATAAAAGCCGAAGACTCCTTTTTAAAAGATCAAACCTATGAATTCTGGTCCGAGGTAGCCAGAATGGGTCCAGTCTGGAAGGTTATTTTAAAAGAATGAATACTAAATCTTTCTAGCATCTCTACCCTATCTACCCGACGAGTACGTCGAGGTCTTGACAAATTTTGTGAGTTTGCTATAATT
>DAIPKT010000029.1:0-8143 GCA_036769645.1 bacterium
TTCTGATTAAAAAGCCTTTAGTCAACAATCAAATAAGGGCTTCTCAGGTGAGAGTGATTGATGAAACAGGAAAGCAATTGGGAGTTTTTGGATTAGAAAAAGCGCTCCAGATAGCTCAGGAGCGCAATTTAGATTTAATTCAGGTCACAGAAAAAGTTGAACCGCCAGTTTGTAAGATAATGGATTATGGAAAATATCTTTATTGGCTTCAAAAAAAAGAAAAAACAGCTAAAGCAAAAAGGGGTGGGGAGTTAAAAGGGGTAAGATTGGGCTTTGCTATTTCTTTGCATGACTTAGAGATAAAGGCCAATTTGGCAAAAAAATTTTTAGAAAAAGGTCAAAGAGTTAAAATAGAGATGATATTAAAAGGAAGAGAAAAGGGATTTTCCGAATTGGCAAAAGAAAAGATAGATCAATTTTTGGAAATTTTAGGAAAATTAATTCCGATAAAAATTGAAGGCGATTTAAAAAAAGGGCCAGGAGGATTCACCATGATTATAACTAAAAAATGAAGACAAGAAAATCTATATTAAAACGATTTAAAATCACAAAAACTGGTAAGGTCCTGAGAAGAGCAACCGGTCTTGATCATTATCGGGCCAAAAAACCCGGGAAGAAAATTAGGAAAAGCCGAAAATGGATTCCCTTATCAAAAGGAGAAGCCAAAAAAATTAAAAAACTATTAAAATATTAATGTAGCCTCCAAACGAGCGAAGCGAGTTTGGAGAAAAATGAGAGCGCGTCGAACGAATCCTTCTCAAATTGGGAAGCAATTTGAGCGGAAGGTGAGACGCAAATGGCACGTGGTTAGAGTTAAACGAGGAAAAACTGCCAGAAAAAGAAGAAAAAAGCTTTTAAAATATGCTAAGGGTTTTCGTTGGGGAAGAAAAGCAAAATATCGGGCGGCTAAAGTAGCTTTGATGAAGGCTTGGCGCTATGCCTATCGAGATAGAAGAACAAAAAAAAGAGTGTTTAGAGCCCTCTGGCAAACCCAGATCAATGCCGCCTGCAGACAATTTGGCATCTCTTACAGCAAATTTATTCATGGTTTAAAGAAAAATAAAATTGAGCTCGATCGGAAAATCTTAGCCAGTTTGGCCCAAAACCATCCTCAAATTTTTGAAAAGATAATAGAGAAAGTTAAAGAATAAAAATAATAAAGAAATTTTAAAAAATAGCTGCTTTAAAAAGCAGCTATTTTGGGGATAAAAAACAATCAACACAAAGAGAATCCCTGGCCAAACCATCTTCCTCAAAAACCTTAAACAAGTCTTCGAGAGAATTATGCTCTAAACTGTCTACTTCTAAAAATTTAGCTCTTTCCCTTAAAGATGGAATCCGAGACGCTAGAGGCTCCCCTTTCTCTAATCCTTTTTTCCATGGACAATTGCTCCAAATCTCCGGACTTCCGATTCGAAGATGAATTTCTTTGAATCCCTGAGTTCTAACTTTTCTAATTACCTTCTGTTTAGTGGTCCCCCTGACTATCGAATCGTCCAGTAAAGCTAATGATTTCCCTCGTTGGTCTCTTGGTTTCGAAAAGTGTTTAATCTCTGCCTCCCACTCTCTTTTTTCACTTTTTGTCCAGGTAAAGCTACGATGGGCATAACCATATTTTATCAGCACTTCATCGAGTAGAGGGATTTCCTCTATTTCTATTTTTTTCTTCTTTGCTTGTTGAAGAAATTCCGTGTTATAACCAAGGGCATAGCTTGTTCCTGAAGCTGGCTCAGTCGAGATAATATCTGGGATATTTCCTCTTTCAATGTCCTTTTTGGCTAGATTGGCTCCCAATTTTTCTCTCACTTGGTAGGCTGGAATTCCCTCTCTTATTCCAAAAGGGTCATCATAGTAAAGCCACCAAAAAGTGCAATTTTGGACTCTCTCAGTTGGTATCAAGGCTTCCTGCTTCCATTCTCCATCTTGTAAAGAGATAATTTCTCCTGGTTTTAAATCCTTCACAATTTTAAATCCCAGGTTGGAAAACCCGACTGAGCTAGAAGCTACTATACTACTCCCCTCTTTTTTTCCTAGAATCAAAGGCCACTGCCCATTGGGATGTCTTGCTGCCACAATTTTCTCCTTTGTTAGCACCAAAAGAGTATAGGTTCCTTTAATCTTCTTCTCCTCTGTCATTTTTTTGATTCCCTCTACCAGACTTTCTTCCTGAGTTATCAAATTGATAATCACTTCGATATCTAAATCATTGCCCCTTCGATCGCTGAAAATAACCCCCTGATTTAGAAGTCTTTCTTGGAGCTCCTGACAATTCTGGATATTCCCACTAAAACAAGCAGCCAATTTTCCTATTTTGGTAACCTTCTTCAATGGTTCCCTAGCCAGACCACAATAACCGATTCCTAAGCTTCCCTCAAAGTCTTTTATCTTCTCTTCAAAATTTACTCTGAAAAGCCCTGGATAACTCTCGCATTTAATCTCTTCTCCATTTATCACTGCCAGACCAGACCAGTCTTGATCGAGATGCTGTTGATAAAAAGTCCCTAAAAACAAATCGCCCGGGAAACTCTCTCTTCTTGTCTTATCCACACTCAAACCACATATCCCTACCATTCTCCATCCCCTCCTTATTTTTTACCAGATTGTTAAAGAACAATCCTCTTATTTTTTATATTATCAGCTTTTTTAAAATAAGGCTAAATCGGTCTAATATCAGCTCTTTCCTGTAATTCTTTTATATTTTTAAAACCTTGTTTTTGAAGACTTTGTTTTACTCCGGCAATTAGTTGGGGTAAAAAATCATAGCCTGAGCCTCGATAAGGAACTTTTATTACTTTTCCTTCTGGAACTTTTATCTTTATTTTATCGATGCGATATCTCACTGCCGACCTTCTTTCCATTGCTTCCAGAGATCCCATCACCACTGTTTGAGCTCCCAGGGCCAAGGCTTTGGTTATATTTCCTGGTTTAGCCATATTTTCTCCTTCAGCATCAGGAATTTTAATTCCGGCATCAGCAATAATTGGCACAAAACCATATCTTGATTCCAATTTTTTTATTGCCTGACGCATTCCTAGACTGCTGAGGCCTGAGCCCGTCCAGTGTCAAGTTCTTGCTGAGTAATACAGGCAGCTCCAAGTCCTATTCCAACTCGGAGGTCATCAACAAAATTGGAAGCTTCTTTCAAAATTTTCTCAACCATTTGAGCTGAATCAATATTTCCCAAAACTACCTCCAATTTTGGAAAATTTTCTTTTGCCCATTTAGCAATTTCTAATTGCTCTTTAAAAACAACGCTGGCGTCGATGGTAATTCCATCGGCGCCAGCTAAAATTCCTTTTTTTAATTCTTTCTTTTGCTAAGGCTAATTGAGATTCTACGGCAATAAATACTCTTAATTGATTATTTTCATTTTTAGTTACCAGAGAATATTTTTCGATTTTTTTAATATCGGTGTCGCAAAGCAAAGCTATAATTTTGTCTTCTTCATCAACAATTGGTAAAGTATCTAAATTATGACTTCTCAGAATTTTTTCAGCCACCAAAATATCATTTTTATCAACCGTTTCCAATTTCTTAGCTACACTCAATCTTTCTCTGGGTGTCATTACTTCTCTTAATCTCGTTTCCATATCCTTTCTATATCTAACATCTCGTCGGTAACCGTATCTATTGGTGAAGAAACAAAGGGTTTTTGAAAAAATATTTTCTGTAAAATTAGTTGTCAAATCAACCTCATCCCTTTCAAAATCAGGCAGACGATTGGGAATTAGGGTAATCTCTTTATACCAAAATTCTTTATTTTCTAAATCTTTATGTAATTTTGACATAAGGTTTAAAACCTAAAGGAAATAAGCTTTTTAAAGAGGATTTTGCCATTTTTAATGCTAATTCCTTCTTTTTTAAGCAAATCGATTTTTCGTTTAATTCCCTTTTTATAGCCACCAATTTTTCCATCCGACCTTATTACCCGATGGCAAGGGATTTTAGGGTTTTGATTTTTATTTAAAATATTCCCGATTGCCCGCCAGGCTCGAGGATGACCAGCTAATTTTGCTACTTCTTTATAAGATAAAAATCTCCCCCGGGGAATTCTTCTAACAATCTGAAAAACTTTTTCTTGAAAAGGCCTCATTTTCAAAAAGTTTAATCTTATTCAACTCTTTTAGAAACTAATTTTATTTGACTATTAGGAATTGAATGACTAATGTTGTTTTCATCAATAATTATTGTTCTTCTTAAACTCATTTCTTTTACTTTCCCTTCAATGCCAGCAATTTTTACTTTATCACCAATTTGATATTGGTTCTCTAAGATAATAAAAATGCCGGAAATAAAATCGGAAATTATATCTCGGGCAGCCATACCAACTGCTAAACCGACAAGGCCCAGTCCGGCTAAAATCGGGGCAATGTTTATTCCAAATTCAGGTAAAATCATTAAAATGGCGATAATATAAATTATTAATCTGAAAGTTCCGGCAAAAATAGAGATTAAAGTTTCTACCCTTTTTTTCCTCTCTGCTGGCATTCTGACTGCAAGATGTCTTTGAATTATCTTTTCAATAAAAATTTGCAAAAAACGGTTTAATAAATAGGAGCAAATTAAAATTGCGAAAATCTTGATGCCATGAGAAAGGAGCCAACTGATTAAATTTTGAATCAAGTTTTCCATATACTTTTGTTATACCAATTCTCTAAAAACCTTTAAATAGTCCCTTAAAAGTTAATGTCAAAAATCTTTTCCAAGACTCGAATCGGAAAACCTGAGCAATTAAAGACCGAGAAGAATTTATTCCCTAGAAACAATTCCTTTGTATTTTTCTAATTTTTGAATTTGGGTTTTAACTAAGGGTAACATATTTTTTAATTCTTCAATAGCCAGCTTCACGGCACCAGCCACTGCTTCTTCTTTAGGAATAGTAAATTCCACTTTCGGAGCAATCTTTTTAATTTCTTTTTTCAGTATATCTAAAATAATTTTTGATTTTAACACGCTACCAACTAAAACCAAGGGGAATTTTGTTTTAAAGAAATTTAATTTTTTGATTATCACTTTAATAGAAAGGGCCAACTCTTTCCCAGCCTCACTTAATATGTCTTTAGCTACTTTATCGCCCTTTTTGGCAGCTAAATTACATGTAAAAGAGAGTGATGAAACAGTCTCAATAAAATTTTGAGAATATATTTTTTGATTTAATAAATTTATGTTTCTTTTTTTTATTCTAAATTTCCGGAAAGTAAAATCTTTTAATAATGTTTTAGGCCCCCTTCCATCCAAATCTTTTAAAACTGCTTGGAAAACTCTCTGGCCAATCCAAAAAGCTGATCCTTCATCAGCTAACCAACCCCAACCGCTGGTTTTGTATTCTCTTTTCTCTTTCCAGCCATGAGCTACGCAACCCGTGCCGGCTATCAAAACAATTCCCTCTTTTTTATCCGTTCCTGCTCTAAAAGCAATTAATTGATCGCTGCCAATTAAGGTTTTCCCTTTCAGAACTCGGGAGATTCTTTTTTGTTTTAAAATTTCTTTTCGGATTTCTTTGATTTTTAACCCAAACTCCTCTTCTACTGCCGGTAATCCAATAAAAATTGAAGCAATTCTGATTTTTTTGTTTTTGGGCAGGATATTGCTAACCGCCTTGGTAATATTCTCTATTGCCGTTTTAACCCCAACATTTCTTGGATTAGAGGAACCAGATTTTGCGATTTTTAAAATTTTACCGTTCAAATCGGCCAAAGCAGCAATCGTTTTTGTTCCTCCGCCATCTACTCCAATAACATACTTTTGATTTTTCAAAAACATATTTTTTTATTTCACTTATTTTTTCTTAAAAAATCGTTAGCTTTTTTGAGAATCTCTTTAGCATTTTGAAAAGTTAATTGTTCTAAAGCCTCTTTATATTCTAACCAAGCATAATCTTTATGTTCGTAAGATAGTTTAATTTTTTTAGTCTTAGTTTCGGCTAATAAAAAGGTGGCTATCTTCATTATATTTTTTCCTCTGAGTTTGAAGAAAAATTTTATCCATTCTTTAAAACCAGGAATAAATTGAATATCTTTTATTCCCACCTCCTCTTTAATCTCTCGACGGGCAGCCTCTTTCAGACTCTCACCCTTTTTAATCAAACCCCTGGGAAATTCCCAGTGACCCCAGCCATATTGAATAAGAAGGTATTTTATTTTTTTATTTTCCCGCCGGAAAACCACTGCTCCAGCTGATTTTTCTAAAGGCATAATTTTTATTATACTAAAAAGTAATGGCTCCCATAGATATAGATGAGCCATTTGAAACATTGATCCACTGAATTTATTTGACTATTTATTCTCCAATTTCAAGCTCCAGGAACTTCTCTGGCATAACCTCTAATTCTTCGGGGGAAATCTCAGGTGTTATTATCTCTGAAGGTTTTCCCTCTTTTACTTCAAGAGGTTTAATTGATAAGATTTCTTTCGGTATCCACCAATATCGATAAATTAACACTCCGCCAATAGTCAAGATAACTAAAATTATTAAAACCAAAATAAGTTGTGAACTTACAGGAGGATTTTTAAAAACTTTTTGGAGTTTTTGATTGTTCATAAAAATTTTATTTAAAGTGAAACCTCTGAAGTAAGCCATGGGTCATAATCTACATAGTCACTTACTGCATTACCAAAGCCATCGGGATTAGTAGTGGGATGATAAGGACCAGTAGGATCTCCCCACCAATTATTTTCCGCATCAATTATGGTAGTAGTAACATTGTTTTTAAGTCCATATAGTTGGTTGTTATAAATATTATTATTATGAAACACATTCCCTTCAGAATTATCGAGGTTAAAAATCCCATAACCAGTATTTGTTATTTCATTATTGGAAACGGTGTTATTATCACTACTATCTTGAAATTGAAAACCCCTTCCTCTAAAAGCTTCTAGAGTGCTATTTACATTGGTGATCTTATTATTGTTAAGAATATTGTTTTTACTCCCACTTCCTAAAGCAATACCAGCACAGACAGTTTGGCAGACTAAATTTTCAATTGTATTATTTAAAATTTGGGTATTCATTGTTCCTAAAATTATCCCCGCTGCTTTATCTCCATTGAAGGTATGGATATAGTTTCCCTTAACTTCCGTAAGTACTCCCCAATGATAAATTCCATAGGCCGCCTTATTGCTTGCAGTAGCAATTAAATTGCGTATTTCGTTATTAATAAAAGAATTGTAAGCACCGCTTGTTCTATAAATACCTAAACTCCAGCTAGCATCACTGGTTATATTTTCAATTATATTCCCTTTTATTACGGTATTCGAACCTCCAATATCTATACCTTTAGCCATAGTAGTATTTGAATAGGCATTTCTAAAAGTAAATCCCTCTATTATGACATTATTAGCTGTCACTTTCACTACTTCTTTGGATTCATTAGCATCAACAATAGTTGTCGCTTTGTTATCCCCTCGAATTGTTAATGATTTATTAATTATAATACTTTCATAATAAATTCCAGGACAGACATAAATCTTGTCTCCTACGGCAGCAGCATTTATTGCTTCTTGAATTGTTGAATAAGTAAGCTCTTCTGCCGCACAACCAGTGGGTCCTGCCTTCCCGTCATCATCCACTACTATATCAAAATCTGCGAGAGCGCCATAAACTATCTCCCCACCTTCTGGAGAGTAGATTTCATAAACAGCATAAATTCCGCTTTCCATCTCAACATGGATTTTATATTCTTTTGCATCATCAGTAGTTCTGTATTGATAGGAATAAGGTTCTCCTGTCTCTTTGGTTTTGCCCCAGAGAGGATCTTTGGGAATAATAGGTAGCCATTTTCCTACTGCCTCAGAGAACTTTTCTCCAGTATCTAAGGTTGGGTTTTCTTCTAAAGAAACCCATGCTGTCTTCTTTGGATATCGGTCATGTTCTATATAATAAAACTCTAAAGCTTTACGAATAGCATCTATGTCTGCTTTCCTTTTGGCATCTCTGGCCTGGGCTCGAGCTCCGCTTGAGGCTACCAAAACAATACTGAATAGGAGTCCAATAATAGCAATCACTAATAGAAGTTCTATTACAGTAAATGATTTTTTTGACATATGACACGTTAATTTATTTTATTTCAATAAATAAGCTTGTCAAGGAGGTCGTATTAACGGATGTAAAATGTAAGTGAAATGGTATTGGTTAACGGATTTAA
>DAIPKT010000030.1:0-7607 GCA_036769645.1 bacterium
TCGTAGTCTTAGAAACCCCCAGTCTTTCTCCTATCTTTCTATCACTGAGTCCCTGTTCATAGAGTTGTTTTAATTTCTCTAAGTCGATCTTTCTTTTCACTGGTAAGCCCATTTTCTTCCGGTGCTTCCGTATCGTCTTAATAGAAACCCCCAGTCTTTCTCCTATCTCTCTATCATTGAGTCCCTGTTCATAGAGTTGTTTTAATTTCTCTAAGTCGATCTTTCTTTTCACTGGTAAGCCCATTTTCTTCCGGTGCTTCCGTATCGTCTTAATAGAAACCCCCAGTCTTTCTCCTATCTCTCTATCATTGAGTCCCTGTTCATAGAGTTCTCTCAGTTTTTCTAGATTAACTTTACCTCTAGCTGGGAGAGCCACTTTGTTTGGGTGATCACTGACTCTCTTTAGCTCAGTGAAATCAATTTTTGTTTTTTTTATCAAAGTGCTAACACCTCCTAAAACTTATTTTAAAATTAATATTTCAAAAATCAAATGCCCCCGGAAGGAATGAAACCTTTCATCAATAGCTTAAAAGGCTACTGCTTTACCACTAAGCTACGGGGGCAAAAATTAGAAATTTTGTTATCTTCTTTCTTCTTTTTTTAATGAATTCCATATTTTCTCGCTTGATAATTGCAACCTGAAACTATTTCCCTACCCTGGCCTTCTTTAGGATCTGCTCCAACAAATAAGGGTTTTCCCTTAAATTGGGGATTTTCCCTTTCCTCAATCTGAGCAAAAAAATAATCCATATCAATATGAAGAATAATTCTTTTCATATTTAATTTATAATAAAAATTTAATTAAAATGTAAGATTTCCTAGCGTTGTTTACACTTTTTATCAGTGATAGAGTGTAAACAATATGACCATCCATAAAAGGGCTCGCCTGATACCCATCCAACGTCAGGAAATCTTTAATAAGTATTTTAATAAAGGCGTAAGGATATGCGACTTACAGAGACAATATAGCGTCTCCAGACCAACCATCTACCGAGTACTGGCAAGAGGTAGAAATAATGATTTCAGTATTCACAAAAGCATCAACAAGAGATTTCGTTGTCTAGAGTATGGGCTTAAAAGATTAGCTAAAGTAGAAGCAGAACTAGAAAAGAAACTGAAAGCTCAAGCCAAAAGATATAACAAACAATACCCAGGAGAAATGTTCCATTCAGATAATATCCGGCTACCCCTGCTCAAAGGAGAATCTCCTTTTACCAAGTCAGAATATTTATTCGTGGCTATAGATGATTTTTCAAGGGAACTTTACGCCGCTATCCTTCCGGACAAGACCCAGTATTCAGCAACTAATTTCCTAAAGCAGGTATTAGAAGAATGTCCCTATACAATTGAAATATGGTATACTGATAATGGGACAGAATATAAAGGAGATCCCAAGAGACACGCTTTTGCCAAACTATGCCAGAAAAACAAAATTGAGCAAAGGTTCACTAAGGTCAAAAATCCAAGAACTAATGGCAAAGCTGAAAGAGTAATCAGGACCTTATTAGATATGTGGTACCGAAAAACAGAATTCAAGAGTAGGGTTCATAGAAAACAGGAACTAATCCGGTTTGTTAATTACTACAACACTGTGAAACCGCATAAAGGTATCAACAATTTAACGCCACTGGAGAAACTAATCAATTATTTTTACCCCAAAGAACTGTAAACAACGCTGCTATTTCTTACAAATGAAAATATGAGATACGAAATTTTTAACAAAAAAATTAGCGGACCTTTTACTATTCCAGCTGGAATAGTTAATACTGAGGTATCAATTCTTGAGAAAATTGCCAATGAAATTCCGGAGATAGGAATTTTAACCACAAAAAGTATTGGGTTAGAATCTAGGCCAGGATACCGGGAACCAATCATTGCTCAATATGCCCCCCTTTCTTTTATCAACGCTGTTGGCCTGACAAATCCAGGAGCAGAGGAATTTGCTAAAAGGATTTCAAAAGTGAGAATTTCCAATGATAAATTTTTACTTATTTCCATATTTGGAGGCAATGAGAAAGAATTCAGGGAGGTGGCTGAAAGATTGTTAAAATTTGCCGATGGTTTTGAATTAAACATTTCCTGCCCTCATACTGAAAAATATGGCCAGCTGATTGGAAAAGACCCAAAACTGGTAGAAAAAATAGTCAAAAGTGTCGCCTCTCTTGGAAAACCGGTATTTGTCAAAATTTCTCCAAATTTTGATGTGGAAGAGACAGTAAAGTCGGCTCTAAAAGGAGGAATTTCTGGAATAACTGCTATAAATACAAGAGGGCCAGAACTTTATCTCTATGACAATTATCCCGTTCTTTCAAACAAGGTTGGAGGAATTTCTGGAAAGGTAATTTTAGAACTTGGTTTAGCTTCAGTAAGAAAAATCAGAGAGTTAACCACTCTACCAATTATTGCCTGTGGCGGTATTTCTACTGCTGAGGATATTAAAAGATATGAAAAAGCTGGAGCCAATTTCTTTGGAATTGGTTCAGCTTTAGCTGGAATGAGGACAGAAGAGATAAAACAATATTTCCATGATTTGTTAGTTGATCTGGAAAAAGGAACAAATAGTGCCACCAGTTTTTTAAAAGAAAAGCTGCGGGCAGAGTATAAAAAATATAAAGTAAGGGAAAATAAATTTTTAGCTGAAGATTTATTCCTTTTGAGGTTAAATGGCCAAATAGAGACAAAACCTGGCCAATTTATTTTTGCCTGGTTACCAGAAAGAGGGGAAAAACCATTTTCGGTTCTCGATGATAGTCCCCTAACTTTGTTAATCCAAAAAAGGGGTTATTTTACAACCGAACTCTCAAAGTTAAAAGAAAACGATTTTATTTATATTCGGGGACCTTATGGTTTAACTCCAAAAATTGATAACAAAATTCTATTAGTTGGTGGTGGAACCGGAATAGCCGGGCTTTATTTGTTTGCTAAAAATCAAAGGGTAATTTCTTTATTGGGAGCAAAAGATAAAAATCACCTAGCTTATTTAGAAGAATTTGAATATTGTTCTGAGAAACTTTATTTAACTACTGAAAGTGGCGAAATAGGGAATAAGGGATTGGTGACAGATAAATTAGAAGAAATTATTGAAAAGATAAAACCTGATTATTGTCTAAATTGTGGACCGGAAGTGATGGTAAGAAAAGCTATTGAAATAGAGAGTAAATTTATAGATCGAGAGAGAATTTATTCTTCGATTGAGTTCTTGACAAAATGTGGTCTTGGTTTATGTGGCTCATGTGCCACCTCAAAAGGATATCGAAGTTGCGTTGATGGAACTTTTTTAAAAGTAAATCAAATTTAATTATAATAAATTAATAATATGGTGAAAAATTTCCTTCTCACTGGAGTACCTGGTGTCGGAAAAACAAGTTTACTAAAAGAAATCTTAAAGGAATTGAAAATTCCAGCCAGAGGTTTTTTTACTGAGGAAATAAGGAAAAATGGAGAAAGAATTGGTTTCAAGATTGTAACTTTGACCGAGAAAGAAGGAATTTTAGCCGAAAAAGGATTCAGAAGTCCTTATCAAGTTTCAAAATATGGAGTGATTTTAAAAGATTTAGAAGAACTTGGAGTGAAAGAAATTGAAGAAGGTTTAAGAGAAGATAGCTTAATTGTAGCGGATGAGATTGGAAAAATGGAATTATTTTCTCCAAAATTTAGAAAAGTAATTTTAGAAGCTTTAGATAGCAAAAACAAAATTTTAGGAACAATAATGTTAAAGCCAAATCCCTTTTGTGATAAGATAAAAAAACGTCAAGACACAAAAATTTTTTATTTGACTAAAGAAAATTCTCAAAGAATTAAAAAAGAAATAATAAAATTATTAAAATGAAAGAAGAAATCAAAAATAAATATCCTCCAGATTCAGCCGGCCGAAGAATGACAGAAAAAGTGCCGGTATTTTTAGCTGAAGATAAAATTTCAACCATCAGGGAGATTTTAATTAAAAGGGCAGGCGAGTTTAAGACCTTAAATTATATTTATGTTGTTGATGAAGGAGGAAAGTTGAGAGGGGTTTTATCAATAAAAGAAGTTTTTCAAAAACCAGGAGAGTCAATGCTTAAAGACCTGATGGTAAAAGAAATTATTAAAGTTAAACCGCATACCGACCAAGAAAGGGTGGCTATCTTAGCTCTCCAGCATAATCTCAAATCCATTCCGGTGGTGAATAAAGATGATAAATTTTTAGGCATAGTCTCCTCAAATACCATCTTAGATATTTTACATTCAGAACATGTTGAAGATTTTTTAAAATTAGCCGGAATTCATGGCCCTTTGGCAAAAACTCTCAGGGGCTCGGCTATTTTTTTAGCCAAAATCAGAACTCCCTGGTTAATTTTAGGTCTTTTTGGAGGAATTTTGGCTGCCCAAATTGTCAATTTCTTTGAGACACCATTGAAAACTCACTTTATTTTAGCCGCCTTCATTCCTTTAATTGTCTATATGGCTGATGCCGTTGGTACTCAAACTGAAACTCTGTTTATTAGGAATTTGGTTTTAGATTCTCAATTTGGGATTAGGAAATATCTTTTCCGAGAAATTCGAGTTAGTTTCTTGATCGCTTTGGTTTTAGGAATTTTACTTTCTTTTTTGAGTATTTTCTGTTTTGGTTCTCCTTACTTTATCGGTCTTATTTTAGGAATTTCCCTCTTTTTCACTGTCTTATCAGCTATCTTAATTGGGATTTTTATTCCTTTTTTATTCCAAAAATTAAAAAAAGACCCGGCTATTGGTTCAGGTCCCTTTGGCACAATTTTGAGAGATGTTGTCAGCCTGCTTATTTATTTTAGCCTGGCTTCAATTATGCTCAAATTATTTTAATGGTAAGGTCTGATTCGTCAGGTAGAGTATATGTGACCCAGTATAGCAGGATAATTCTCTCCTGCTGTTTTGATTATATTAAATCTTGACCTCATCCCATAAATTTTCTATTGTAAATTAACATGAAAACAATAAAGGTCAAATTAAAAAGTGATGGACCATTGCTAATGCACGCTTTACCTAAAGAACCACCGAGAGAAATGAGAGACACGGGAAAAGAATTCAATCCAAAAGAAGAAGTCGAAAAGGCATTATATAAAGATAAAGAAGGTAAAATCTATTTCCCCTCGAAATGGATAAAAGGATGTATTGAAAATGCAGCCAAAGGAGTGAAGAAGGGGACAGTCAATCTAAGGTCAAAAGTAATTCAGGCAGTTTCAGTATATCCCCCAATGATTTATCTAACAAAACTTTCAAATTATAAACTTAATGCGTAATAAGGTAAAATGATGGTTCTTTGACAATTTTTAGTATAATAGCTCCTGACTTTTAATGGAAATGATGATAAAATAAGGTATATTCTCCAATAAGCAGAGGTTTTCCAGAGGAAACTTATTCCCAGAGTTTATCTCCAATTTACACTTTTAGAAATCTATGAAACACTTAAATTTCAATTCTTTTTCTCAAAAACCAACTAAATTCTGAGATTGTTGAATAATTACTAATTTTACTTAGGCTTTTCTCTCGGAGAGAGAAATCAAGGCCAATTTTCCTTGAAATCTGTCTCTGAAAGACAAGTTTTATTCTTTTTATTGATTTTAATTCTTTTAGGAGGTTTTTAATAGGGTTTTGCTCTTTTGAAGATCTTTTGAAGAGAAAAAGATAGAAAATTTGTTCAGCTGGAGTCAACAACTAAGAAATCAATCTTTTACAATTGAGAACAATAAAAGATTCTGATTGTCTTTTTGGAACTCTTTATGGTTTTTATTAGTCTCTTATTCTTTTTTGTTTTGAGACCTAATTTTAGATTTTCTTAAATTAACTTTTAATTAAAATCAATGACCTTTATCCTATTTTAACCTAAAATCTACATTTTCAGAAATTCACTTCAATTCTTCAACTCAATTTTTCAACACTCTCATCCTATGTTGCCGACGAGTTTAAAATAAACAAAAAATCAATCAAGACAAAAAGAGAAGAAGGCTCAACCTCAAGCAAGGCTGAATTTTGACGGGATAACATTCCATCAATTCTTACCCTCAAGGACATATTTATTGGTTTGGCGAGGTAAAGCTCGCCAGCCTCTTTTTTTCACTTGCTCGAGGCTTTGAACAAGCTCGCTTTTAATCTATTCTCCAGCTCGATAAATCCCGAAGTTTTAAGCCCAATTTTTTAATAATTACAGGTGTAATAAAATCTTCAAAAACCCGCCTTAATTATATAGGAGGAAGTAGCTCTTTAAAAAAAGAATAAAGGAGAAGAAAAGTAGGAATGATCGAGACTCACCAGAAGACTGAAGGAAATCCTAAGGGAGAAACAAAACCAAAGAAGGAAAGAGTGAAGCTGTTAAAAGGAAAGGGGTTTAAACTCGGAATGGTCGTCCTGGCGCTAATGGTGGTAACTTTAGGGATAGGTGTTCTTGCTCCAGCCCCGGTCGAGGCAAAGAATATTGGCTGGTTTGCGGGTCATCAAATGGTGGTTTACGAAGGGAACGACATTCCTGAGTATCTCAAACCCCTTTGTCGTAAAATAGAGTACGACCTTCCCGACATTGACTCTTTCTACAGTTACCGAGCACCGGGAGCAAGACTATATCTCACAGGGAGAGGGAGAGTATTTACCCAATATTATGGTATAGCCCACATGGTAGCGAGTTTCATCACAAGCCAACCAGAATGGCCGCGCACATCTGATAGAAACGCGGATTCGGTAGCCACAGAGATAAAGTGGCACGCTTGGCAAAAATTCTGGAGTTCGGTAGTCCATATCGAATATTTCACGAAAGACATGAAAGGTTATCCCTACTGGTAAAAATAGGGAATATCTTATTTATCCCTTTAGCTCTGGATTTTTCCAGGGCTTTTTTATTTTGGTAAACTTTTTGAAAACTCTAAGAAAAAGACTCTAAGAAAAATTCCAATTCCAAATGAGATAATAAGTCCAAAGAGGGTATTAATTGGAATCAGGCAATAAATTACAGGCTCAGGGCAAATAGAATAAATGTGAAGATAATACCAATAGGAACCCTCTAATTTCTCAGAGATATTATTCAAAAATATTTGTATTAAAAAGAGAGTCAAGACGCCAAAAAAGATTTTCTTTAAAATTCTCTCCAATTCTTGAGGATTCTTTTCTTTCAACGATTTTAATAAACCTGCTAAGAAAAAACCAATTCCTAAGGAAAAAAGATTCGCTAGCCAACCATAACCATGAAAATAAAGTACTCCGTAAAATGCTCCGAAACTAAACGATTCTATTATGAAAATAATTACAACTAAAATAAAAGATATTTTAGTCAAAAATTTCATAGTCTTTTTAAACTTAATCCTATTATAAAGATAATGCCTAATAAGGTAAATGTAAAGGGGGACAGAATTTCCCCTTTCCCCAGATTTTTAAACTCTTGAAAAGATTATTTCTCTTCTGGCCAAAGTAGGAATAGTTATTGGAATAAGATTTTCCTTATTTTGGAGTTGAAAGTTAATGATTCCAGCAATGATTTGAAATCTTTGGTGATAATCTTTTAAGGAATGGCGATAGGTTTCTTTTAAAATCTTGAACCTTTTACATTTTAAGATGGTGTGTTCTATTTTAACTCTAATTTTGTTGAGTAGTCTGTTTTGAAGTTT
>DAIPKT010000031.1:0-7281 GCA_036769645.1 bacterium
TTTTCCAGGTGGGCAATCCTTAATCTAATAAAATCTTCATTGCCCTTGAGTTTTACCGCTCTATTAGTCGGGTCAATATGATATTCATCTGTTAATCCTTGAAGTTCTAAATCCAATAATTCTAAATCAGCTATCGTCTGCATCCAAAACCCAAAAATAGTATCACCCTTAGGGCAAACATAACTTGAAAATTCCCTAGAATAGGCATCTAATATTTCTTCGGAGGAAGGGAACTTATGTGTGCCAAACATTGTATTTTTTCCATACAATTTATTTTTAACCATAATTATATCTTCTTTATTTGTAATGAATCCAGTTCTACGGGCGTATCCCGGCCAAACATATTTATTAAAACTTTTACTTTTCCTCTCTCTTCGTCAATCTCAGAAACCTTGCCATCAAAGTCTTTAAAGGGACCATCAATAATTTTTACTAAATCTCCAATTTTAACCTCAATTTTATACTGGGGCACTTCCACTCCCATTCTTTTCATTAAATTATCAATTTCTTCTTTAGAAACTGGGATCGGGGTGGTTCCCGCTCCAACAAAACCAGTGACATTGGGAGTATTTCTAACCACATACCAGGAATCATCAGTCACAATCATTTCAACCAGAACATAGCCAGGGTAGATTTTCTCTTCAACTACTTTTCTTTTTCCATCCTTTATTTTAATCTTTTTTTCTTTTGGAACAATCACATTGAAGATTTTATCTTCCATTTCCAATGACTCAATCCGTTGCTTCAAATTTTTGGCAACCGCATCTTCATAACCAGAATAAGTATGAATGACATACCAGTTTTTTTCTTTAGGTAATTTTTGCTTTGGCATGGTTATCTTATAATAAATTTATTTAAGATGATTGTAAATATGAAATCAAAACCACCTAAAAATATGGCCACTGCTACCGAAACGCCAATGACTATTAGGGTATACCTGATTGTTTCTTCCCTGGTTGGCCAGTTGACCTTTTTTATTTCTAACCTGACTTCTTTTAGAAAAGTAGCAACTTTATTAAGTAAATTCATATGTCAAGGTTTTTGGCTTTTTTGGCCCAGGCTTGAATAAACTTTTTCCTTGGTAAAACCTCCTCTCCCATCAAAATATCGAAAATTCTATCGGCTTCTTTGGCATCTTCAATGGTTACTTGGAGTAAAATTCGATTTTTGGGATCCATTGTTGTTTCCCAAAGCTCGGAAGCATTCATTTCTCCCAATCCCTTATATCTTTGAATAGAAGATGAAGATTTTTTAAATGATTTCAAAATGGCCAGCTTTTGATCTTCAGTATAGGCATATTTGATTTCTTTTCCCAATTGAATTTTATAAAGCGGTGGTTGGGCAATATAAAGATACCCTTTCTCAATTATTGGCCTGAAATAACGATAGAAAAGGGTTAAAAGAAGAGTCCGGATATGATTTCCATCGCTATTATGCAAAAGAGTTCCTCCAGAACTAGCAATAAAGTTTCGATCTTTCCCAACTGAAAAGTCGTAAACAAATTTGTCTTTTGGATTTTTAATTTCTTTAACTTCTTTTACTTTTAAACTAACGAAATCATCTGAAATCTCTTTTAGATATTTTCCAATAACTTTTTTATAATTCACTTTTTTTAAATATTCTTCTAATTTCCAGGCATCTTTATGATTTTTCCAAATATTTTGAGTCTCTAATAAATAAGGAATAGTAGAAATGGATAAATCGTAAGAATTGAAATTAGATTTAATAAGCTTTCCGTCTCGTCTCAAATGGTCTTTACTTTTGGAAATAGCATAGGCTGGAAATATCCCGAATTGTCTGAAGATAGTTAAAATACCTTCAATCATTTTTTGTGATGAAAGCCGCCAACCGTAAATGGCTTTAATTCTCTTATTCTTTTTACTTTGCCAAACTGTAATAAATCCATCACTCTCAAGCAATCCTCTCAGTAAAGCTTCTTGAATTTCTTTTTTGGTGTTAAAGAAAATATCGGGAATGAATTTTTGATAATTTCTCTTAGCTAAAAGTCCGAGTTTTATCATCAGAAGTTTATAAGAAAAAGAGTGAAAATGGAGCAAAATATCAGATTCTCGAATTTCTAAAATGGGTTTGGCATTAAATTTCTCTTTTATAATTCTGGAAAGGTTTTCAAGATAATTTTGAGCTTTCTCTTGACTAAGAGAGAATGAAAATCTATTCGGGCTCCCTTCTTCAGGAGTAAAGCAGCCATCGCCTAAGAAAAAGCCAATAAAATAAGCTAAATCCTTGTCCACTCTAAATTTAGTTTTAATTTTTCGAGTATGGTTTTTAAGATAAAACTGGGCATCTTTTGGAAAATCTTTTTCTTCCCACTCTTTTAAAGGTACATAGATATTATATTCTAAGGCATCGAGAGATGTATTAAGTTGATTCAAATAATTTTCAAATTGATAAAGTCTCGGCATTACATTATCAATTTTTTGTTCCCATTGCTGAAGTGTTCCTCGTCCAATACCAATCAGTTTTTCCATTTTCACCCTCGAAATAGAATAAGATTCTCTTTTTGTTTGGAACTTTTTCCATAAAAATGGAGAAATTTCTAACCAGCTGCCAGAGGGAATTTCTTTCAAATCTTCTTTTTTAACCTTAATTGAAACATTCTCAGGTTGTAGCTCCGAAAGAATATCTTTTAAATCTAAAGTCACTTCTTTATCTTGGCGAGGGAATGATTTTGGAAAAATTAGTAAATCACCTTTTTTAATCTCATTTCCTTTTTTAATCACAATTTTTCCATTTTCGTAAACATAAATGCTATGACAGGAAGTAACCTTTATTGGATAACCGCAATAAGTTTTTATTTCGTAAAGAGGTGTTCTTAAAGGATGTTTTATTGTTTGATAAATTTCTTTTAATTCTCTTTTTTTATTTTTTGAATTATAAGTCAGAACTTGATATCTTGCTGTATCATCACAATTTTCAATAAATTCTCCAACTTCAGTTAAGAAAAATTCTTGTTTTTCTTTATCAAAAAGGAAAATAGGGGTGTCACCGGTTATGCTATCAGCATCACACATTAAAATTATGCGATGATATCTGGCTTTATCTATATTAAAATCTTCGGCAATGGCGGTACCTAAAGCAATAATCAAAGATTTAATTTCTTTTGAGGCTAAGATTTTATCTAATCGAGCCCTTTCGACATTTAAGATTTTACCTCGCAAAGGCAAAATGGCCTGGAAATGGCGATCCCTCGCTTGGCGACTCGAGCCGCCGGCTGACTCTCCTTCAACCACGAATAATTCTGATTCCTCTGGTTTTCTGGAAACGCAATCAGCCAATTTCCCAGGTAGTTGCAGGCCTTCCAAAATTCCTTTTCTCAAAACAGTTTCCCTGGCTACTCTGGCTGCCTTTCTGGCTTTTTGAGCTAAGAGACATTTTTCAATAATTAATCTGGCATCTTGGGGATTTCTCTCTAAAAAGTCAGTCAGGCTCTCTGAAACTACCGCCTCAACAACGACTTTGGCTTCCGGATTTCCCAATTTTGCCTTAACCTGACCCTCAAATTGAGGTTCTTTGATTTTAATTGAAACTACTCCCGTCAAGCCTTCTCTAATATCTTCACCGCTTAAATTTTCATCTTTTTCCTTTAAAAATCCATTTTTCCGGGCATATTCATTAAAGGTTCTGGTTAAGGCAGTTCGAAAGCCAGTTAAATGAGTTCCACCATCTTGGGTCCAGACATTGTTAGCGAAACTCTCCTCATAGCATTCGTATTCATCAGTATATCGAAAGGCGGCCTCAACGATTAAACCATTTTTTTCTCCAAAACCATAGAAAATATTTGGGTGAAGAGGGGTTTGGCCTCTGGTTAAATGTTTGATATAAGAGGGTAATCCTCCTTCAAAGTAAAAAGTATAGCTATTTTGTGGTTTTTCTCTTTGGTCAATTAAGGTAATTTTTAAACCCTTGGTTAAATAAGCCTGTTGCCTCAAGTGATTTAAAATTCTTTTTAAATCCCATTTAATTTCTTTGAAAACCTCAGAGTCTGGTTGGAAAATAACTGTTGTTCCGCTACCTTTGCTTTTGCCAATCTTTTTAACTTTTGTCTTTGGTTTTCCCCGAGAATATTCCTGAAAATATTTTTGGCCTGATCGACAAACTTCTACTCTCATAAACTCAGATAGGGCACAGACGGCCGAAACTCCTACTCCATGTAAGCCACCAGTTGAGACATAAACCTTTCCGCCAAATTTGGCACCGGCATGCAAATAAGTCATCACTGTCTCTAAGGCAGATTTTTTTGTCTGGGGATGTGTTTCAATTGGAATTCCCCGGCCATTATCCTCAACCTTAATTCTATTTTGGGCCAAAAGATAAACTTTGATATCATTACAGTGACCCATAACCGCCTCATCGCAACTGTTAGCCACCACTTCTACTAAAAGATGATGCAAGCCATCTGGTCCAGTTGAGCCAATATACATGCCCGGTCTTTTCCGAACCGGCTCTAAACCCTCCAAGACATAAATGTCCTTGGCCTCATAAGTAGATTCAGTTTTTGTTTTTTTAGATCTCGGCATGTTATTTTCTGACTTCCCAGTCTGGGTTTTTTTCTAAAGCTGAAATTATCTTTTTTTGGAGCTCCTCTATTTCTTCCGAAGTCAGGGTTCGGTCTTCGGCTTGATAAATTATATGAAAAGCTAAATTTTTCTTACCAACTGGCAACTCTTCACCTTCATAAATATCAAAAAGATCAATATCGCCAACTAAGGCACCACCAGCTGATTCAATTTTATTCAAAACTTCTTCCACCCTCGTTTCCCGGGGAACCAAGATTGCCAAATCTCTGACAGCAGCTGGAAATCGAGAAATCGGCTGATATTCATGCTCTTCTGAAGCTAATTTGGAAAGCTTTTCAAAATCAATATCAAATACGGTCACTCTGGTTTCGATCTTTAAATTCTCTAAAATCCTGGGAGAAATTTCTCCTAAAAATCCAATTTCCTCATGATTAACTTTTATTTCGGCAGACTTTTTTGGCTGCCAGATTGAAATTTTTGACTCTTCTGGTGTTGGCTGATATTCATCATACCAAATCTGACTAATTCCCATCTTATTCAAAAGTAGATCTATCACCCCTTTTGCCTCAAAAAAGGCCTCTCCCGTCATTAATCCTGTCAGGGCTCTTTTTTCTTTCAATCCTTCCCTAAAGATTTTCCCCAATTCAAAGATTTTAATTTCTTTGAAAAATCTTTGATTTTTTTTAAGATTCTTTAAAAGATTGGGAATTAAAGAAGGTCTTAAATATTGGAATTCCGAACTTACGGGATTTTCTATTTCAATGACCTTATCAAACTGATAGAGACTAACATCCTTTTTAGAAATGAAAGAATAATTATAAACTTCGGTAAATCCCACCTCTTTTAAAAAATCTTTTGCCAGATCCTCCCAGAAAATATCGAGGTTTCTTTGAGGTGGAATTAGGGCGGCAACGGGAAAAATCGAAGGAATTTTTTGATATCCATAAATTCTACCAATTTCCTCAATCAAATCTTCAGGCAAAGAAATATCCAACCTAAAAGTCGGCACCTCAACCTCAAGTTGCCGAGGTCGGAGCTCTCCAAGTTTAAAACTCAGTCTTTTGAGAATGTTTTTGATTTCTATTGGAGAAATTTTTAGACCAAGTAGCCTTTCAAGATAATCCAAATCTAATTTAATTTTCTTTGGCAAAACTTTCTGAGGATAAAAATCAATTAAACCCTGAGCTATTTTCGGGTAGCCGCCTTGCGGGTGGGCAATTTCTTGAATTAAATAAGCCGCCCTATTTATGGCAAATTCAGTTAAATTTGGATCAATTCCATGCTCAAAGCGCCAGGAGGCATCGGTTTTTAGATCAATTCTTTTTGAACCCCGACGGATAACCCGGGGATTAAAATTAGCCGATTCTAAAACAACAATTTTTGTTTTCTCGTCAATTTCGGCTTTTTTGCCCCCTTTTATCCCGGCAATAGCTAATGGTTCTTTCAAATCGGCAATAATTAAAATATTCTCATCTAAGTCATATTTCTCATTATCCAAAGTGGTGATTTTTTCTCCTTCCTTAGCTCGTCTTACAATAATATATTTTTGACTTTTGACTTTTGATTTTTGATTTTGAAGGCCTGAGATTTTTTCGAAATCAAAGGCATGAAGGGGCTGGCCAGTTTCTAACATGACATAATTGGCAATATCAACCACATTATTGATTGGTCTTAATCCACAAACCTCCAGTCTTTCTCTCATCCACTTTGGTGCTGGCCCAACTTTAATATCGGTAATCACTCTTGCGGTATACCTTGGGCAAGCCATTTTATTTTTTACCTCGACGGAAACAAAATCTCTTGCTTTAATTTCTTTATCCTCAATTAATTTGAATTTTTCAACACCGGTATTAAAAGTCAAATTTTGAATGGCAGCTATTTCCCGGGCAATCCCTAAATGGGAAAAACAATCTGGCCCTCGGTTCGGCAAGACATCGATATTTAAAACAAAATCTGAACCTGCTTTTTTTACCTCTTTTACTTCAAAAGAGTGCATTGTCAAAACCTCAGCCAACTTCTCTGGCTTTGGTAATTTCTTTTTGAAAAATGATTGTAGCCAATTATATGAAAATATCATACCTTATTTTAAGCAGAAAATTCTGTGCTCTAGTGCACGGAAGTTTCTGTCTTAATTAAAACTGATTGAGAAAACGTAAATCTCCTGAATAAAATAATCTTATGTCGTTAATTTTATGTTTCATCATGGCTAATCTTTCTATTCCTATCCCAAAAGCAAAACCCTGCCAGAATCTTGGATTTAAACCCGAATTTTTAATTACATTTGGATGAACCATTCCTGCTCCCATCATCTCCATCCAACCAGTTTTTTGGCAAGCTGAACATCCCTTGCCAAGACAATTTATACAAAGTAAATCAACTTCAAAAGAAGGCTCAGTAAAAGGGAAATAGCTTGATCTCATTCGAATTTTAACTGGTTTGCCAAAAAATCTTCTAAGAAATTCTTCAATTACGGCTCTAAAATTGGCAGCTGAAACATCTTTGCCAACCATCAATCCCTCTAACTGATAAAAATTTATTTCGTGAGAGGCATCGGTTGCTTCGTGGCGAAAAACTCTTCCTGGAACAATAATCCTTAAAGGTGGCTGATTTTTCTCCAGATAGCGAACTTGAACTGGTGAGGTATGAGTTCTCAACAGAAATTTAACCTTAGCATTTTTTAACCAAAGGGTATCCCAGAAATCTCTGGCTGGGTGTTCAGCTGGAATATTCAAGGCATCGAAAT
>DAIPKT010000032.1:0-7192 GCA_036769645.1 bacterium
ACAAAACTCTGGGAAGAGAAGATTAAGAAAAAAGTTTTTGACCTTTGCCCACCTACCATTTTTGGTATAATGATATAATGGAGAAACAACTATGTTATGGACGCCTTTTAAAATGATTCCTAAAAAATTTTTAGGAATAGATATTGGGACATCTTTTATCAAAATAGTTGAATTATCAGGTTTTGGGGAGAGGAAAAAGTTGGAAAACTATGGTGAAATTTCATCTTCAGCTCTCTCTAAAAAACCATTTAAGACTTTTGAGAAAAATACCCTTTTGCTTTCCAACCAAGAGATTTCAAAAGCAATTTTAGCCATTTTAGAAGAGGCTAAGATTCGAACTAAAAATGTTATTTTTTCCATTCCTGATTTTTCTAGTTTTTTTACCAATTTTGAATTACCACCAATGACCGGGGAAGAACTCCCCCAGGCGGTTAGATATGAAGCCAGGCAGCATGTCCCCCTGCCTTTAGGAGAGGTAACCCTAGATTGGCAGCTGATCGAAGGAAAGCCTTCTGATCCAGCAAAAACAAAACTGAAAATTCTTTTGGTGGCTGTTCCCCATGAAATTATTAATCAATACCAAGAAATTGCCAAGCTAACTAACCTTAAACTCCTGGCCTTGGAGGCAGAGGTATTTGGACTGGTAAGGTCTCTAATTGGTGAGGATAAAAGAATAATTTCTCTGGTAGATATCGGAGCTCAGAGTACTACCTGTAGTATTATTGAGAAGGGAATTTTAAAAATAAGCCATAGTTTTGATCCTTCGGGAAATGAATTAACCTGGCAGATTGCCAAATCTTTAAATATTAATTATAACCAAGCTGAACAATTTAAAAAAAAATATGGGTTAATTCCTTCTGAAAAAAATATTCGTGAGATTTTACTTCCATTAATTGATTTAATTTTAGTTGAAATTGAGAAAATTATTAGTGATTTCTATCGAGCAGAGAGAGAAGAGGTAGCAAAAATTATTCTAGCTGGAGGAACAGCCTTGCTCCCGGGATTGAAAGAATATTTTTTTGAGAAGATTGGCAAAGAGGTAGAAATTGCCAACCCCTTTGCTAATATTTTTTATCCTCCGATTTTAGAAAAAACTTTAAAAGAAATGGGCCCAGCCTATGCCATCGCTGTCGGAATGGCATTACGAGGTTTTCAATAATATGGTTGAAATCATACCAAAGCCAACTCCAAAACCGCCCTTTTGGTCAAATATTCTTCTTTATTTTTCCCTTGGCCTTCTTTTGCTAACCATTTTAACCTATTTTATTTGCGACAGTTTTTTAAAAAAACTCGAAACTAATCAGGCGAATTTAGAAAAAGCCCTGATTCAAGTGAGAACTGCTGAAAAAATTGCTTTGGAAAGGGAAGTTTTTGACTATCAGAAAAAAATAGGGGATTTTGCTCAATTAGTTAAAAGGCAGAAAAACACTTCAAAATTCTTTGACCTACTTCAGAAAATTTGCCACCCAAAAGTTTGGTTTTCCCGACTTAGTTTGAGTTTAGAGGACTTTCAGGTTGAAATTTCTGGAGAGACTGAGACCTTTCAAATTTTGGGTCAGCAACTCTTAATTTTAAAAAAGGAACCCTTGATAAAAAATCTAAATTTATCAAAGATTGCTATTGGGGAAAAGGGGAAGGTGAATTTTACTTTAAACTTTACCCTTGACCCAGAAATATTTAAATGAATCGACCTATTATCATTGCTTTTTGTTTTTTTCTAACCCTGATTTTAGGGGTGGGATTTTTATGGCCTAAATATCAGAATTTGAATACTCTCCAGAAAAGGGTTGAAGAAAAAAAAGTTGAACTCAAATATCAGGAAGAGTATTTCTTAAAGCTGAAGGAGATTTCCGAAGAGCTAAAAAAATATCAGACCCAACTTCTCAAAATTGATTCTGCCCTCCCTCCTGAACCTTCAATACCAGCTTTGTTAGATTTTCTTCAAAAGAAGACTTCTCAATCTGGTTTAGTTTTAAAAAAAGTAGAGGTAGGTTCAATCGCTCCTTCTAAGGATTCTCCTCGAATTCAAGAGATCCGTCTTAATCTTCGAGTGCTCGGTTCCTACTCCTCTTTTAAAAATTTTCTTTTAACTTTAGAGAAATCAGCCAGGCTGTTTGAAGTAGAGAATATTGCTTTTTCCTCACCTCAAAAAAAAGAGGAACCTTTTACTTTCGATTTAAAAATAAAGGTCTATAGCTACTAATATGGCCATTACTTTTTTAGAAAGAGAAAAAATTCAAAGATATTTAATTTTAGTTTTTCTGGCTATCGTTTTAATTACCATTTTTTTAATCTGGTATAATTTTTTGAGGAAACAAGAGTTTATTATTGTTGAGCCAGAAGAAATTTTAATCCTTCCTAAAAAAATAGAAATAGATTTTGGAATATTAAAAAGTCCTATCTTAGAAGAATTAAAGCCATTTGAGGAAATTCCTCCTTTAGAAGAAAAAATTGGCAGGGAAAATCCTTTTATTCCTTATTAAGATGAGCCTAGTCCAACAATTGGTAAAAAAAGGATTATTAGAAAAAGAAAAGGCCACCACTCTCGAATTTGAAATTAAAACCTCAGGTAAAAAAGAAGAAGAGGTGATTTTAGAGAGGAGGATTGTTTCCGAAGATTTTTTGTTCAATTTAAAATCAGAAAACTTAAAGATACCCTTAAAAGAAGTGATTCCAGAAGAAATTCCCTTGGAAACCTTGGAGCAAATTCCAGAAGAAACCGCTAAATATTATAAAATGATTCCTCTGAGAAAAAAAGATAAGGCTTTGGAAGTGGGAATGGTTTACCCCGAAGATTTGAAGGCTCAAGAGGCTCTTAAATTTTTAGCCAGACAGGGCCTCTTTAGTTATAAAGTTTTTTTAATCACCCCTACTACCCTCAATAATCTTTTAAAACAATATCGAACTTTAAAAAGGGAGGTCGGTCGGGCCTTAGAGGAGTTAGAAACTGAATTGGAAGCAGAAAAAATTATCAGGCTTCCGACTGTGGCTGAAGTCGAAAGATTGGTTGAAGAAGCCCCGATTACCAAAATTGTTGCCGTCATTCTCAGACATGCGGTGGAAGGAGGAGCTTCAGATATCCATATTGAACCTATCCGAGATAGATTAAGAGTTAGGTTCAGGGTTTTGGGAATTTTACATTCTTCCATTTTTTTACCTTTAAGAATTCATCCGGCAGTTATAGCTCGAGTTAAAATTCTCTCTAATTTGAAAATTGATGAAACCAGGATTCCCCAGGATGGTCGATTTTCGACTAGAATTGGGGATAAAGATATTGACTTTCGGGTTTCAACTTTCCCAACCTCTTTGGGAGAAAAAGTGGCCATTCGAGTCTTAGATCCTACTGTTGGGCTAAAGAGCTTTGAGCAACTTGGCCTGGAAGGGAGGAGTTTTGAAGTAGTTAAGAATTCGATAAAAAAACCCTATGGATTAATTTTAGCCACCGGTCCCACTGGCTCTGGGAAGAGCACCACCCTCTATGCAATTTTACAATTGTTAAACAAAGAGGGAGTAAATATTGTTACTTTAGAAGATCCAATAGAATATTTTATTGAAGGGATTAATCAATCACAAATTAAGCCAGAAATTGGTTATAATTTTGCCACCGGCCTAAGGCATGTTTTAAGACAAGACCCAAATATTATTATGGTTGGTGAAATTCGGGATGAAGAAACTGCTTCCTTAGCTACCCATGCTGCCTTGACCGGCCATCTTGTCTTATCTACCTTGCATACTACCAATGCCCTGGGAGTAATTCCCAGATTGATTGATTTGGGAATAAAACCCTATTTGATTCCGGCCACTTTGAGTATTGCCATTGCTCAGAGATTGGTTAGAAGATTATGTGATTTTTGCAAAAAAAAGATAAAGCCAAAAAAAGAAATAAGTGAGCTAATTTTAAATGAGATTGAAAATTTACCTCCTCTTATTAAAAAAGACCTTCAACTACCAAAATCATTATTTATTTATCAAGCTAAAGGTTGTAAAAAATGTAACAATACTGGTTTCTCTGGTCGGATTGCTGTATTTGAAGTTTTATCGATGACCGATCAACTTTCTGATATCATTTTAAAAGAACCAGCCGAGGCTAAAATTCAAGAGGAGGCTAAGCGCCAAGGAATGATCACCATGAAACAAGATGGAATAATGAAAATATTAGAGGGGATAACTACGATTGAAGAAGTTTTAAGAGTAGCCGAAGAAAAATGAAATCAATTCTACTCATAGAAGATGACCCTTTCCTAATTGAGATCTACACCACCAAGTTAAAGGAAGCCGGTTTTTCGATTGAAGTAGCTAGAGATGGAAAGGAAGGCTTAAGAAAGATAAAGGAAAAGAGACCTGATCTGTTGGTTTTAGATATTGTCTTGCCCCAGATTGATGGTTGGGAGATTTTAAAACAGATTAAGGAAAAAATAGGATTTAAAGATTTAAAAGTAGTTATTCTTTCCAATCTTGGTCAAAAAAATGAAGTTGAGAAAGGGCTAAAATTGGGGGCAACAAAATATTTAATCAAAGCCCATTATACCCCATCAGAGGTGATAGAAGAAGTCAAAAAAGTCCTAAAATAAAAACTATGAACAATTATAAAAACCAACTTAATGAATTATTAGCATTAACTATTAAAGAGCAAGCCTCTGATTTGCATATCTCAGCTGGTCACCCCCCGGTCCTAAGAATCGCTGGAAGATTGGTTCCTTTAATAAAGATGAAGAAATTATCAGCTGAAGATACCCAAGGCTTAGCTTTCGCTCTAATGACCGAACCCCAACAGGAAAGATTTTTAAAGGAGAAGGATGTTGATTTTTCTTATCACTTTGAGGAAAGAGCTCGATTTAGAGTTAATGTCTTTTGGCAAAGGGAAAGTGTTTCGGTTGCTCTCCGTTTAATTCCGGCCAAAATTCCCACTATTGAGGAGCTAAATCTTCCGCCAATTTTACACCAATTTACCAAGCCTTCTCAGGGATTTGTTTTAATTACCGGGCCCTCTTCCCATGGAAAGTCGACAACCTTAGCTGCCTTGATTGATGAGATAAACCATACTCGGGCAGATCACATCATCACCATTGAAGATCCAATTGAATATGTTTTTGAAGATGATCGAAGTATTATTGATCAAAGAGAAGTTTATCAAGATACCCTTTCTTTTACCCGGGCCCTAAGAGCGACTTTTCGCCAGGATCCAGATGTGATTATGGTTGGGGAGATGCGAGATCCCGAAACCATGGCTATAGCCATCACGGCAGCTGAAACCGGCCACTTAGTCTTTGCCACTCTTCATACCAATTCAGCTGCCTTGACTATTCACCGAATTGTTGATTCCTTCCCGCCTGCTCAGCAAGATCAGATTAGGGCTCAGCTCTCTGGTTCCCTTTTGGGAGTGGTTTCTCAGAGATTAATCCCGAGAATTACAGGTGGTTTAATTCCGGCTTGTGAAATAATGATTTCCACTCCAGCGGTGGCTAATTTAATTCGGGAAAATAAAATTCACGAATTACCTTTAGTTATTGAGACCTCAGCCGAAATCGGAATGATTTCTTTAAATAGGTCATTAGCCAATTTGGTTAAAGCCAGGGAGATTTCTTTAGAAAATGCCTTAAATTATTCTCTAAATCCGGCTGAATTGAGAATGTTAATAAGAAAATGAAATTTAATTATCAAGCCAGAACTAAGACTGGCCAAATCCAGTCAGGAACAATTGAAGCTGCTTCTCGAGAAGGAGCAGTGGCTCTTTTACAAAAATATGGACTCTATATCACCTTTTTGGAAAAGGCTGAGGCTGTTCCAATTTATGCCAAAAGAATAAAAATTTTTGAAAGGATCTCAACTAAGGAGGTTGTTTTGTTTTCCCGTCAGCTATCAATAATGTTTAGTTCCAAAGTTCCCTTGGTTGAGGCTCTCCGGGTCCTATCCAACCAGATTGAAAATCCCCATTTCAGCGAAAAAATTTTAAAATTATCTGAAGAGGTAGAAGGAGGAACCTCCCTTTCTCGAGCTCTATCTCATTATCCAGAAATTTTTTCTTCTTTTTATATTTCAATGGTTAAGGCTGGAGAAGCTTCGGGTAAGCTTTCAGAATCCCTGGCTTATTTAGCTGATCATTTAGAAAGAGAATACCATTTTTATTCTAAAATGAGAGGGGCGATGATTTATCCTTGTCTGATTTTTTTTGTTGTCTTGATAGTTCTGGCCTTAATGACTCTTTTTGTTATTCCCCATTTGACCACAATTTTAAAAGAAAGCGGTCAGGAATTACCAGTAATTACTAAAATGGTAATTGGTTTTACTGATTTTTTAAGAACTGAGGGCTGGATTTTAATTTTAGGCTTTATTGCTTTAATAATTTTTATTTTTAGATATTATAAGACTGAAGGGGGAAAGAAATTTTTTGATAAAATTTTTTTAAAGCTGCCCTGGATAGGTCCCTTTTTAAAAATGGTTTATCTTGCTCGTTTTGCTGAAAATCTCTCCACCCTAATTTCTGGTGGCCTGCCCATTGCCAGGTCCCTGGAAATTACTGGTGAAATTGTTGGTAATACTGTTTACAGAGAAATTATTTTTCAGACCCGAGATGAGGTAAGGAAAGGAGGAGCGATATCTTCGGTTTTGGGGAGATTTCCCGAAGTTTTTCCTCCGGTATTTATTCAAATGACCTTAGTTGGGGAAAAGACCGGGACTTTAGATAGGACCTTAATGAATATAGTCGATTTCTATCGAAAAGAGGTAGATATAAGCATTGGCCATCTTCTAAATATTTTAGAACCAGCTTTGATTATTTTTTTAGGACTAATTGTTGGTGGATTGATAGCCTCGATTTTATTGCCTCTCTATCAAATAGTCACATTTTAGTTATCCACAGTTTGATTTAACTAAAATGTGGTATAATTAAAAAAGATTCAGCTTGATTGAACTTTCAGTAGTCATTGCCATTATTGGTCTTTGGGTCATGGAAATGAGCGATAATGATTCGGTCTATACTGGGTATTTTGCCTCCTCGAGTGGAGCTAATAGGGTTACTAGAATTGATCCTGATGGAACTTCGAGATAGCTTGTTCTTCTATCAGGTTTTGGAAAACACCAAAATATTGAAGGTAGTCAAAATTTCACTCAGGAGAAAGGTCGAAATTCACTAATTAATTAATAATCAATTAATATGCAAATCTTTGCTAAAAAGAAAAAATCTGGTTTTACC
>DAIPKT010000033.1:0-7177 GCA_036769645.1 bacterium
GAGAAAGTAAACTTTCTACTAATTATTATTTTATCAAAGAACTAAAATTTTGCACTCCGTTCATTTCATAAATTTTAATAAATTTTACTCAATATTACTGTCTCCGACAATGTTCGCATTATTTCGCTATGGCGAATTAATGCGGAGATTTGTTTCTGTTTTTAATTTTCTCATTGATTTAAAACTTCTTTAACCTTCCATCATAAATTATCTCAAATTTTTTGTCAATTCTCGGAGACAACATTTTACTAAATTTGAAAATTTTCTAAAATGGATTAATGAATTTCTTAAAAATTAAAAACTTTTTTTTAGATCTTTTCTTTCCCAAATTCTGTCTCAATTGTCAAAGAGAGGGAAGTTATCTTTGCTTAGATTGCCAAGGCCTTTTGGAAATTCAAAAAGAAAATTTTTGCCCGGTTTGCCAAAAGAGAGCTTTGAATTTTAAAACCTGCCGAAATTGTCAAAGAAAAACAAATTTAAATGGATTTTTCTTTGCCCTCAACTATGAAAATCCTTTAATCAAAAAGCTCATCCATAAATTTAAATATGATCCTTTTATTAAGGATTTAGCTGAAATTTTGGCCGATTTGATCATTTCCCATTTAACCTTAGTTGAATTCAAATTTCCAGAAAATTCGATCTTCCTTCCCATTCCCTTAACCAAAAGGAGATTAAAATGGCGGGGATTCAATCAGGCTGAAGAAATTGGAAAATATTTGAGTTCCTATTATCAAATCCCAATTTTTAATGATGTTTTAGTCAGAAAGAAATTCAATCTTCCCCAGGCTGAGCTTTCGGGAAAAGAGAGGATTGAAAATGTCAAAAATGCCTTTTCTTGCCAAAATCAAGAAAAAATTTGGAGAAAGAAGGTCTTTTTAATTGATGATCTCTCCACTACCGGTGCAACCTTAGAAGAGGCAGCTAAAATTTTGAAAGAAAATGGAGCCAGAGAAATTTTTGGCTTAGTAGTAGCTAAGGGCTAATTACAATTACAAATTCTCCTTTGATCTTATTTTTTTCAATTTCTTTTATTACCTTTTCAATTTTTCCCCGGTAAACTGTTTCAAATTTTTTAGTTAACTCCCGAAAAACCACCACATTTAATAGCCTAGAATTTATGCCATGGCATAAATTGTAGGCTTCTTTTAACTCGTTTAGGGTTCTGATTATTCGATAGGGTGATTCATAAAAAATTACTGGGTATTTTGAATTTAAAACTTCTTCAAAGAATTTTTTTCTTTTTCTTTTTGTCGGTGGAAAACCCATAAAGACGAATTTATCCATCGGGAAACCAGAAATACTGGCGGCAGTAGTGACTGCCGAAGGACCAGGAATGGAAGTAATTTTAACTTCATCTCCTAATTTCTTAATTACTTCATTAACTAATAAATTTCCTGGGTCAGAAATCCCCGGGGTGCCGGCATCAGAAACCAGAGCCAATCTTTTTCCTTTTTTTAAAAGGCTAATAATATATTCAGTTTTTTGAAGTTTTGAGTGCTGATGATAACTTAAGGTTGGCGTTTTTATCTGATAATGATTTAATAATTTCTTAGTTATCCTACTATCCTCACACAAAATTAAATCGACCTCCTTTAAAACTCGGAGGGCTCGGAATGAAAGATCTTCAAGATTGCCAATAGGGGTGCTGACAATATAGAGAGTTCCCATTTTTACCAAATCAAGGTTTTTTTAGGACGTTCTTCTGAGTCGGTTTCGACCTTTCTCTTTTTTAAAAAGTCCCGGGTAAATTCAAAAATAATACCAGCTAAGGGAATGGCCAAAATTGCTCCTAAAATTCCCCAGAGTTTTCCGCCAATCATTAAAGAAATCAAAACCAAAACTGGAGGTAGACCAATAAATTTTTTAGCCAAAATTGGTGTCAAAATATTTCCCTCTATTTGCTGAATGAGAATAAAGACAATTAAAATCAAGAGAGCTTTTAACCAAGAGTCCAAAGCGGTTATGATGGCAATGATAAGGCCAGCGATTATTGGTCCAATAATTGGAATGATATTGGTGAAACCGGCAAACAAAGCCAGAGCAAAAGGATAATCTATCTTAAAGAGGTAAAGGGCTAAATAGGTTAATAAGCCCACGAAAAGAGAACACAAAATTCTTGTCCCAAACCAACCAGAAACCTTGGTCTGACAGGATTTCCAAAGATCTAAAATATAGGCCTCCTGTTTTCTTGGCGAGAGAATTCCAATAGCTCTTTCTACCCCTCTTTCTTCCAAAGAAAGAAAAATAGCTAAGATAAAAATGGTCAGGGTGGCAAAAATTCCACCGAAAATAGCAGCCAGGGCAGAAAAGATACTCGCTGAAGCCTGAATTAACCATTCTTGGAAACTTTTGGTAAAGATTTCAAAACTTTCAAAGGCTTCCAGTCCCAACTCTTTTAGAGGAGGAGCAAACTTTTCAAAATACTGAGGGAAAAGTTTAGTAAATTGCTGAATTTCAGAAATAAAAACAGGGGCAATTAAATAAATTAGAAGTCCCAAGATTCCGAAAATGAAAATGAAAATGAAAATAGTAGCCACTGGCCGGGGGACCCTTCTTTTTTGTAAGAAATCAATTGCCGGATTAAATAAGACCGAAATAATTAAGGCGAAAATAAACCAAATCAAAATATTCCTGATTAAATAAAGGATATAAAAACCAAAAAAAGCAATGCCAATTTTCAAAATCGTTCCCCAAGAAATATCGAGAATTTTTTCACCATTCATAGTTTTAATATTTTTTCAAATCCCCCTTTTTCTTTAAATGGCCCAATTAAAGCTAAATTTAACTTTTTGGGCTGAAAAATGTCTTGGGCTACTTTTAGAATATCATTTTGGGTAACTTTATCAATTTTTTTATAAATTTCCTCAGGAGTTAGAATCTCTTTTTTCAAAAGTTCCTGGATTCCATAAAAAGAAGCTTGGGCATCAGAGGTTTCAAGAAGCAAAGCCATTTTCCCTTTCAGGTTCTCCTTGGCTTTCTTAAGTTCGTCTTTGGGAACCTTCTCTTGAGAAATTTTTTTATATTCTTTTAAAATGGTTGAAATTGCTTTTTCAACCTTTTTGTTATCAATTCCAGCTGAGGTGACTAAGAAACCAGTATCAGGGTCGGTCTCAACAGTGGTTGAAATATAATAGGCAATTCCCAATTGGCCCCGAATTATTAAAGAAAGCCGAGAACTGAACATTCCGCCCAAAATTATTCCTAAAAGTTCTAAGGTATATTTTTGGGGATGGAAAAGATTGTATCCCCTCACTCCTAAACAAAGATGGGTCTGGTCAGTTTCTCGAGTCTGTAAAATTAAATTTGGTTTTGATTGTCTTTCTAAAACTTTTGATTTTTCCTTTGGTTTTTTTAGCCCAATTTTTGAGAAATACTTTTTTACTTTTTCAATTGCCAAAGGCTCTTTGAATTTTCCAGCTAAACAAATTAAGGTGTTTGAAGCAACATATTGCGATTGCAAATAGTCAATTAAATCTTGACGAGAGATCTTAGTCACGCTCTCTTTTGTTCCAGCCACTGGCCAACCGGCTGGTTGATCGCCATAGAGCAATTCTGGCCACAAAATTTGGACATAACTCATTGGGACATCATAATACATATTAATTTCTTCAATGATTACTCCCCTTTCTTTTTCAATTTCTTTTTCTGGTAAAGTCGAGTTCAAAAAGATATCAGAAACCCAATCTAAAGCCAAATCAAAATGGGAAGCCTCAACTTTGGCAAAATATCCAGTGTATTCTTCTGAGGTAAAGGCATTATAAATTCCGCCAATTTTATCTAAAGTTTCCGAAACTGCCTGGAGACTTGGTCTTTTTTTAGTTCCCTTGAAAAACATGTGCTCAATAAAGTGGGATATGCCATTTATCTCTTTTTTCTCATATTTTGAACCAGTTCCAACCAAAACCAAAACTGTAACTGCCTGGCTAGTTTTTTGAGGAACAGTAATAATTCTTAAACCGTTTTTAAAAGTAGTTTTTCGAAACATGCTACTTTTTTAATTATACTTTAATTTTCTAGTAAAACAAAGCGCGCCGCCCTTCGGGCGGCGCGCTCAAAACTCAAAAAACTTTAAAATCTTATCTCCTTCGGCTTTTAGCTTCTAAAATCGCTACTCTTCTTTCTAAGGCTTCAAATTCCTCTATATCAACTTTCTTCTTTAGGGAATTTTTAATAAAAATGATATCTACTTTCATTATTTCAATATCCTCTTTTATTGAGGCTATCATTTTAGTATGGGAAGCTAAGGTGACCGTATGAGAATCTAAGGTTTTAGTATGAGAATCTAATATTTCAGTATGAGAATCTAATGTCTCCCTAATCGAATCATATTGCTCAGCAATGAGCTTTACCTTACTATCAAAATCCTCTTTCAAAACATCAATATGTCTTTTTATTCTCTCTTCCTGTTTTTTTAAGAGGGTTTTAATATCCTCCATACAATTTCATTTTAAATTAACAACATTTTCTGTCAAATTCAAAAGGTGAATGGGCAACGAAAGACCGACCTTTAATCTTAATAAGTGTTTTCTTTTGATATAATCTTTCCTCCCCTTCTTTAGAAATATATCAATGATTTCAATCCGCTTCTCTTTTGGAAATAAAGCAAATAAAATTCGCCAGCGTGAAACGAAGGCGATAACCAAATTTAGTATTTTTAATCTTTTTTATTTGAGGATGAGAAATGGATTGGTTAATAATTTTCTGAACTTTTCGTAAAATTTCTTTTTTAATTCCCTTGATAATTTGGCAAATTCTCGTTCGGCTCGAGGTTTAATAATAACTTTATACATTCATTTACAATTTATATTTCTTTTTTAATTCATTTAAACTAATACCCCTCTTAGCTCGGCCTTCTTCAAATGCCTTAATAAATCTCTCTTTTTCTTCCATTTCTTCTAAATATTCCATAATTCTTTCCCATTTTTTCAAAGGCAAAATTACCACCGATTCTTTTTCAATTTTTATTGAATTTTTCTCAATAACTTTTGCCATATAATTTATTATATTCTGTAATAAAATCTTATCAAATTCAAAAAATTTAAACTCGGAGGAATTTTAAGATTTTAATTTTCTAATTTTTCTTTTAAAACTTTAACTAAATCTTTGATTCTTACTCTTTCTTGCTTCATGGTGTCTCTATCTCTGATTGTGAGGTCATTTTGGTTTAAACTCTCAAAATCCAAAGTAAGACAATAAATCGTTCCAATTTCATCTTGACGGCGGTATCTTCTGCCGATTGAACCTAATTCATCATACTGGCAGAAAAAATGAGGTTTTAATAACTGATAAACTTCTTTGGCTTTTTTGACTAATTCAGGTTTGTTTCTAACTAAAGGCAAAACGGCAACTTTTATCGGAGCAATTTTTTTATCTAATTTTAGCAAAATCTCTATTTCTTTTGTTGGCTTGGTTGTTTTTGTCCTTCCACCTTTAATTTCTTGATAGGCATCGCACAAAAAAGCTAAAAAGGACCGATCTGCTCCGCCTGAAGTCTCAATAATATAAGGAAAATATTTTTCTTTAGTTTTCTCGTCAAAATATCTCAAATCCTTTCCAGAATATTTTGAATGATTTGATAAATCCCAATCTCCCCGATTATGAATTCCTTCAATCTCTTTCCAGCCAAAAGGAAATTTATACTCTAGATCAAGAGCCTGCCTGGCATAATGGGGTCTTTCCTTAGCCGGAACTTCTTTAATTCTTAAGTTTTCTTTTTTAATTCCGAGACTCTCATACCATTTCAATCTTTCTTTTGTCCAAAAATCAAAATATTTTTTAGCCTCTTTTGGATGGCAAAACCATTGCATTTCCATTTGCTCAAATTCTCGAGTCCGATAAATAAAATCTCCAGGAGTAATTTCATTTCGAAAAGCCTTTCCAATCTGGGCTACTCCAAAAGGAATCTTTAATCTCGTTGAATTTAAAATATTTTCAAAATTAATATAAATTCCCTGACAGGTTTCAGCTCTTAAATAAGTAGTGGCTGCCTCTTCCTCAACTGGTCCAACCAAAGTCTTCATCATCAAATTAAATTTTTTCGGTTCAGTTAATTGACCGCCACATTCCGAGCATTTTTTAGTTTTAATTTTTTCAACCCGAAATCTTTTATGACAGGACTTACATTCAACTAATAAATCGGCAAATCCAGCCGTTAAATGACCTGAAGCCTGCCAAACCCGAGGACTCATCAAAATTGCGGCATCCAATCCAACCATATTTTGATGTTTTTTTATCATCTCATCCCACCAGGCCTTTTTAATATTATTTTTCATTTCCACTCCCAAAGGCCCAAAATCATAACAAGACCCAAAACCCCCATAAATCTCTGAGGATGGAAAAATAAATCCCCGTCTTTTAGAGAGGGAGACAATTTTTTCTATTAACTCAGCCATATTTTTATTATAACCAATTTTTAAAAATTAAAAAGGCAGTTCAAAGCCTTTTCAATTGATTTTTATCTTAAATTTTTTATTTTCTCTTATTTCTCTTAATAATCTTTTCAGTAATTTCAAACAGTTCTTTTGGCAACTGTTCACCTTTGATTAAAAATTCCTCCGCTCCCAACTCCTTAAGATGCTCTTTTTTAAACTCAGGATAACCAGAGAAAACAATTACTTTAATATCCTTAGTTTTTGGATTTGTCTTTATTTTCTTCAAGAAAGAAAGGCTTGAGGTCATTCCAAGGCCATCTTCTGGAAACATTAAATCTAAAAAAATCAAATCCGGCTTTTTCTCTTCTAAAAATTTTTCTGCCTCTCCGATATTTTCTGTCTCATAAACCTCGTATTTTCCTCGGCCATGAACCCAAAAAATATCTTTAACTAACATCCGAATAAAAGCATCATCATCAATTAATAAAATTGTAATTACTTTCTCCATAGAACTCCCCTAATATACTAATCAAGCACGAATATACGAATTCGTATATTAGCGCTATATTCGTATATTCGCAAAGTTTACTTTCTCATGAAAGCCTCCTTGGCTGAAAGGGAAGCTGCCCTTTTAGCTGGCCAAAAACCAGAGAGGGCTCCAACAAAAATTGAAACAACAATAATTAAAACTAAAAATTGCCAGGGATAAATAAAAAGTTTAACCGGTTCTCCACCTAATTGTTTAGCCAAAAAGTTTAATCCCAAATTAATGGCTTCTCCTCCTAAAACTCCCAAGAAAATTCCGC
>DAIPKT010000034.1:0-5708 GCA_036769645.1 bacterium
TACATTGGTTTATTTATAGCTTTTTAAGACCTTTTCTACCCCTAATTCTACCAATTCCTGGCATTTTAGAGATGTTACCAATGTATCTCATCATCTTCAGATATCTTTAAAAATATATATCTATGGGAGCTAGGGTTGGGGAGTTATTCATAGCAAACCCTGATTATTTCGGGTATCCCACTGACCAATCTCTTTGTGATTTTTTCTAAAATATTCCAATAGCTCTTTCAGAACCAACTATTTCTCTAATTTCTTTTATTTTTCTATCAATAAATTTTTTATAATTCATATGTTTGGTTAAATTATATTTCGTTTTTTACAAAATTTATTGCGTTCCGAAAAATTTTAAAACCCTCGCTCTCCCTAATTTTTTTCCTTGACCACCTCGGATGATTCTGGGGAAACAAAAAGGCTTCGGGATGAGGCATTAAACCAAAAATTCTGCCAGTTTCATCGCAAATTCCGGCAATATTTAATTCTGAACCATTGGGATTCCAGGGATAGCCAGCCAAATTCCCCTTTTCATCGACATATTGAGCAACAATCTGATTTTGACTCGTTAATCTTTCTCTAACTTTTTCATTTTTAAAAACAAATTTTCCCTCACCATGCCTCACCGGTAAATAAATAGTTTCAATTCCTTTTGTAAAAATACACGGCGATTTTTGATTTATTTTCAGATAAACCCACCTGTCTTCAAATCTTCCAGAGTCGTTAAAAGTTAAAGTGACTTCTTGTTGCTGATAATTTCTTTCAAAACCCGGGAGAATACCTAATTTTACTATTACCTGAAAACCATTACAAATTCCAATAATTAATTTTCTCTCCTGAATAAATTCAGAGAGCTCTGTAGCTAAATTATATTTAATTTTGGTTGCTAATACCTTCCCCGCTCCAATATCATCGCCGAAGGAAAAACCGCCAGGAATAGCTAAGATTTGAAAATCTTTTAATTTCTTTTCGCCATTAATAATTTCATTTAGATGAACTTTTTTCGCCTCTCCTCCAGCCAATTCAAAGCCATACTTTGTTTCATTATCGCAATTTATGCCATATCCATATAAAATTAAAATGTTTGGTTTCATTTTTAAAAATTTTTAAATGTTTTTTGCCAAGATTCTTTTAATTTAGAAATATTTTCTTCGATTATTATTTTTTCATCAAAAACAACTTTAAAAATATCATCATCTCTTACTTTACCAATTTCTTCAAAGATATTTCCCTTCATTATTCTTTCAAAAATTTCCTTATTTTCTGGTGAAATAGTAACTAAAAATCTACTGGCTGATTCTGAATATAAAATTTTATCTATACTTTTTAAATTTTCAGTTGGCACTTTGTCCAAATCAATCTCTAAACCATAGCCACCAGCAAATGAAATTTGAGCTAAGGCCACTGCCAAGCCGCCTTTATAAATTCCGTGACATGAGACAACTAATTTTTTTTCAATTGCTTCAGATAGAGCATTATACAATTTTATCGCTTCTTTTGGCCTAACTTTTGGAATATTTAATCCAATTTCTCCCTTCATTTCATAATATTCTGAGCCACCTAATTCATTTCGAGTAATACCTAAAATATAGACTAAATCTCCCGGTTTTTTCACATCCATGGTCAGGCATTTTCTAACATCATCTATTTTCCCCGCAGCTGAAAATTGAATGGTTGGCAGAGCAGATATTCTATATTCTTTACTTGTTATATCCTTAATCGTCCCATCCATTGACATTGAATCCTTACCAGAAATACAAGGAGTTTTAAATGCTAAAGTAAAATCATAAAGGGCCTGATTTGCTCTGACTAATTGGGCGAGTTTGTATTTAGCATCAGGATTCCCTTTCATTGGTAAAGGGCTTGGCCAACAAAAATTATCGTTCAAAGCAATTTGTCTTAAATTTCCACCAATGGCAATAATTCTTCTAATTGCCTCATCAATTGCTAAGGCTGTCATCCAGTAAGTATCGATTTGACTATATTTGGGATTAATACCAGCGGCGATAGCTATCCCTTCATTTGAATCGAAAATTGGCTTTAATACCACCGCATCATTAAAAACATCACAATCTTTACCAACTAAATGTTTAATAACAGTGGTTCCCTGAACCTCGTGATCAAATTGTCTGACGATGTATTCTTTACTACAAATATTAATTCTGGCTAACATTTCTTTTAAAAATGAAGTCTGGTCTTTTATCTCTTCGAAGCTCGGTTCTTTTAACCCTCGTTCTTCAGGGGTTAGCCATTCTGCTTCTAATTCCATTTTGGGAACGCCATGATGAATGAAATCCATATCTAAATAGGTAACAGGTTTTCCTTTGTAAGTAGAATAGAATTTTCCTGAATTAGTAAATTTTCCAATTACTGTTGCCTCAACTTCGTGTTTTTTAGCCAGCTCTAGAAATTGACTAATTTTTTCTGGAGAGACAGCTAAAGTCATTCTCTCTTGGGATTCGGAAAGTAAAATTTGCCAAGGATCTAAACCAGAATATTTTAAAGGAACCTTATCCAATTCTAATTCAAAACCACCGCTAAACTGAGCCATCTCTCCAACTGAGGAAGATAATCCACCGGCTCCATTATCGGTAATTGCTTTAAAAAGTCCCAAATCTCTGGCCTCAATTAAAAAATCATGAAGTTTCTTTTGAGTAAAGGGGTCGCCGATTTGAACATGAGAGGCAGAAATCCACTGGCCGGCTTCCATTGAAGATTCAGTTGCCCCATGAATTCCATCTATTCCAACCCGGCCACCAGCCATCACTATCAAGTCCCCGGGATTTACTTTCTTTTTATGACCTTCCTCACCATTTATCTTTCTGGGAATCAAACCAGCTGCCAAAACATAAATTGCTGGTTTTCCCATATAACCATCGTCAAAAAAAGTTATCCCATAAACTGTTGGAATTCCCGATTTATTTCCACCGTCTTCCACTCCTTTTCTTACTCCTTCTAATAAACGTTTGGGATGGAATTTAGGACGAAGCTCACCCTTGTAAAATGGATTTCCAGTGCAAAATCCATAAGTTCCATAAATTAATTTAGCCCCTCGACCAGTTCCCATTGGATCACGGTAAACGCCGACAATTCCAGTAATTGCTCCACCATAGGGTTCCTCATTTGATGGGCTATTATGGGTTTCGCCCTTAAAAGCAAAAAGCCAATCATCGTTAAATTTCATTACTCCCGAATTATCCCAGAGAGCAGAAACAATCCAATTTAATTCTTTTTTTAATTTTTCAGTTGAACTTTTAATATAGGTTTTAAATAAACTATTAATTATTTTTTTCTTTTTACTCTCTCGGTAAATTATTTTTGCATTGAATATTTTATGTTTGCAGTGTTCTGACCAAGTCTGGGCAATGGCTTCTAATTCAGCATCAGTTGGATTTTTGCCCAGACCAACTTTTTCGCGTTCGCTGGTTACGTCTGGTCTTGAAAAATATTCCTTAATAACCTGCATTTCCTTAAGATTCAGCGCTAATTTTCTTTCTCTGCTTATTTTTAAAAGAACTTGATTAGAAACATTTAAATTAATAGTAGTAATAGCGGGTTGATGGGGAATTTCAACTTTGGGAATGGGAAGATAATAATTTGCCTTATTGAAAGTTTTGAAATCTGTAATAAGCCATCTTTGAATTAACTCATTTGCCAAAAGATCTTTAGCCACTCTTTCTAAATCTTCTTTTTTAAGATTTTCCCCAGAAATGAGATATTTTTTTGAGGTATAAACTTGCCCATTTAATTTTTCTTTTAAAATATCCTCAATTGCTTCTTTTGAGGTTTTGCCAACATTATCAGTTACTCCTGGTTTAAATCCAATTTCAATTAACCAATCAAACTCTCTAACTAAAGGTTTATCAACATTAAATTCTTGAATTACTGGGTCAGCAAAGAGATTTTCGCCAAGTGTCTTTAGCTCTTTCTCTGATAAATCAGCGTCAATCGTATAAACATCGACTGTTTTTACTTTTTTTGCCGGAATTTCTAAATCCTCATTTATTCTTTTCTTTACCTTTTCACCCAAAGCATCCTTGATTTCCTTTTTAAAACCAACTTCGATTCGATGAGTCATTTTAAAGAATAATTTTTTTATTTTGATAATTTATGATAATTTTCTTTTCCTTAATAACTTTACCCATAATTTCAGCTTCTAGTTTTTCTTTTTTTAATAATTTGAGTATATTATCACCATCTCTTTTCTTAACAATAATTGCGAATCCCCAGCCCATATTAAAAATAGAAAACATTTCTTTTAAATTAACCTTTCCTGCTTCTCGAATTAAATTAAAAATTGACTGGGGTTTGAAATTAAAAAACTCAAAACCAAAATTTCTTATTAATTTTTTAAATTTTAAATAACCATCGCCAGTAATATGAACAGCGGCCAAAATCTCAAATTTCTCAGCAATTTTGAGAAATGGCTTGACATAAATTTTTGTTGGTTCAAGACATTCAAAAATTAACTCTCTATCTAAACCCTTTGGTTTATCGAAAGCATCAAATTTCCCGCCCCATTTTTTAAAAAGAACTTTTCGGGCTAAAGTTAGACCGTTGGAATGAATTCCTGAGCTCCGAAAACCAATTACAATATTGCCTGACCTTATCTTTTCTCCAGTAATTATTTTCTCTTTTTCAACCTCGCCAGCACAATCGCAATTGATATGATAAGTAGCATTTAAAAGTTCAGGAACATCGGCTATTTCCCCTCCCACAAGTGGACAACCAGCTTCTCTTGCTCCAAAAATCAGTCCTTTTTGAATTTCTCTTAATAACTTTGGCTCTGATTTTTTAATATCTATTATGTCAGTAATGGCAATTGGCCTTGCTCCACATCTAATACAGTCATTCACAACCATGGCAACGGCATCAATGCCAATGGTGTCGTGTTTATTAGCTAATTCAGCCAAAAGAACCTTAGTCCCCACTCCATCAGCAGTTTTCACCTGATATTTTTCCTCTCCAATGGGATAGAGAGCATTAAAAGGAGTTTTGATTATTTTTCCATATTTACTTAATTTGTAAGTTAATTCAAAACTTCTCAGAGATTTCTTTGTTTTTTCTCGCAATTCCCTATTGACCCCGGTTTTGGCATAGGTTTTCATTTTATTTCGTTTAATATTCTTTTGACTCTTTCTCTAATAGGCATTACCGGAATAGTTACTACTTCATATCCTAAATTCTGATAGCTTTTCTTTAAAAGTTTATTTAATTTTTTAACGGTTTTACCATCCTCAACCCTGGCATAATCCTGATTAAAAGGAAGTTGCTCTAAAAAGAAAATTTTCCGATAGGTTTTCCTTTGACAAAATTTTAAAACTTCTTTTGGATCAAGGCCACAAATTTGATAATAAGCAATGCTATCAGGGATTGCCCTATCAAAAAATACGATTTTATCTTTTGGCGCTTCTTTTTCTACTCTTATTTTAATCTTTAAAACTCTTTTTTGAAAATCTGCCTCGTTACCTCGAATCTCTCTTAATGATTTTCCTTTCGCCATTTCTCTATCAATAAAAACTCGAGCTGCTTCAGGATAGATAAGGTAGCCCAGCTTTGCCAATTCATTTAAAACAGTAGTTTTCCCAGAAGAAGGCCCGCCAGTAATTACATACCAATTAGGAATTTTCATTAAATTTTAATTAGTTTTTTTGCTATTGAAGTTGCTTTCTTTAAAATTTCTTTTTCTCCTTCAATTATTCTATCTCGCATTAAAA
>DAIPKT010000034.1:5808-7133 GCA_036769645.1 bacterium
GTTGCTTTCTTTAAAATTTCTTTTTCTCCTTCAATTATTCTATCTCGCATTAAAATTTTTCCATCACAAATTAGATCAGAAACACAATTACCATTAGCTGAATAAATCAAATCGGAAATGAAATTGTGGCCGGGTTGAAAATAAATCTGATTCAAATCAACTAAAAGAAGGTCGGCTAATTTCCCTTCCTTAATCTGGCCAGAATTTATTTTTAAGGCTTTTGCTCCATTCTTGGTTGCTATTTCCAAAATTTCATTTGCTGGAGCAACTGTTGAATTTCTTTCTTTAATTTTTTGCAAAAGGGAGGCAAATTTCATTTCTTCAAAGAGATCTAGATTATTATTTGAGGCTGGCCCATCTGTTCCTAGACAAATATTAATTTTTGCTTTTTTAACTTCTAAATAAGGGAAAATACCAGAGGCCAATTTCATATTTGAACAAGGATTATAAACGAGGTGGCATCTCCTTTTATTTAAAATTTCAATTTCTTTATCATTAAGCCAAATTGAATGAGCTAAAATGACATTTTCCCCTAAAAAGCCAATTTTATCTAAATACTCAACTGGTCTTAATTTATACTTTTTCAGACAATCTTTTACTTCTTTTTCTGTCTCAGATAAATGAATATGCAAAAGCAAATTATTTTTTGCGGCAAAATTTTTTGCCCAGATTAAATTTTCTTTTGAAACAGTATAGATTGAATGAGGTGAAATCGCTAAAGAAATAAGAAGTCCATCGTAATTTTTATGCCATGGCATTTTTTTTAAGATTTGAAGATTGGTTTTTAATTTTTTATATAATCTTTCAACCTGGCTTTTGCTTCCCATTGGTAAAAGATCCAAAAGAACTAATCCAATTACTGCTCTCAGCCCCATTTCCTTTACTGCTTCAATGGCTACCTCCTCAAACCAATACATATCATTAAAACAGGTGGTACCAGTCTTTATCATTTCGAGGCAAGCCAATTTTGTTCCCCAATAAACATCATCTTCGGTTAATTTTGCTTCCAGTGGCCAAATTTTCTTTTCCAACCAATCCTTGAGAGGTAAATCATCGGCATAACCTCTAAAAAGAGTCATCGCCGCATGGCAATGACAATTAATTAAACCCGGTAAGACCGCTTTTTCTCCTTTACCATCGATTTTTTCTTTGGCTTTCAAATTTAAATTTTTCCCAATTTTTTTAATTTTATCTTCTTCAATAAAAATATCCTTCTTCTTTCCTTCTAAAATAATATTTTTAATTAAGAGACTCATATCTTTTATTGAGAAGTGTGCAGAATTTTAGTTCTTTCACAATCTATCAAGAAAAGGTTTAATCTTTTG
>DAIPKT010000035.1:0-7086 GCA_036769645.1 bacterium
CCAGGAAAAGGTGGAGAAACTTCTAAGATTTGACCAGTTCCTCTTTCAAAGAAGATGATTAAAAAACTCCCAGGGTCTTAAACCCTTGAGTTTTCCAAAATATGTTTGATCTTAGAGGAGGCTTTCTCTCGCTTGCTATTTTCACCTCCCTTCTCTGCGCTAATTTTTGTTGATCTTCTACCCGAAGATTAAAAACTCGGGTTTAAAGATGAGCAAAATTCCCAAAGTAAAAATTAGCAACCCTCCAACTAAAGTCGCCCAGTAATTGTATTTTTCGGTAAAACCGATTCTACTTAAGGTAATTACGGCTAAGGAAAAGACAATTAAGTCATCAAGCATAAAAATAAAAGTATAAAGCAGGAGATAGAAATAGTAACTAAAAGTAGTTAGGGGGTTTAAGGCTAAAATTCGAGTAAAAATGGCTGGTAATCCCGCTGAGCAGAAAAATTCAACTAAATTTACGCCCAGGGCCAAAAGAATTAAACCTCCAATTATCCCAAAAGTTAAAGGAGAAGCAACTATTTTTTCCGTCCTTTCTTTCAATCGCGCCCCAATTCTGGCTTGCAAACCAAGAACTTTACAAACCCCTGGATGATAGGTAATAAAATTTTTAATTTGCCAAATTCCCATTCCCAAGGCAAAAATCCCGATTAAATTCCGAGTTAAATTAACATAGGGAATGGCTAAAAATAAATTTAACCAGGCACTCAAAATTAAAAAATAGACAATGCCAGAAGCAAAAATAAAGGTTCCACCAATTAACCACATTCTTTTTCTTGAACGAGTATTAATTAAAAGGGCAATCAAAAATAACAAAATCCACATAGCACAGGGATTTAATCCATCGAGGGCTGCCAGGGTAACTGTCAAAACTGGCAAAGACATTTTGGAAATATCAATTTCGCCAATAATCGGAATTTTAATTTTTTGAGGAAGAGGTTTTTCTCCAATCAAACATTCTCTAATACAATTTTCGATATCTTTTCCAATTTTCTCATTAAAACCAATAAAATATTCAGTGGGAGTAAATGTTACTGGCAGAAAACCCCTTTCTCTTTCTGGTACTTTATATTTTTCATAAAATTCTTCTAAAATTTTTTTATTTTCCGGATGGTAAAGGACTTCATATTCTTTTATCTCAATTTCGGGATATTTTTTTTCTAAATTTTTTAAAAATTCTCTTTCTCTTTCACAATGAGGACAAAGAGCACTGGAGAAAAAATTAATCTCTACCTTTTTTTCTTGAGCCAAAACAAAATTAGCTTTTAGAACTAAACTTAAAAAAATAATAAGAAGAGGTAAAATAATTTTTTTAATCATAAACTTTTTTAAATATAGCATAATTTCAGTAATTAAAAAAGCAGCCTTTAGCCGTTTTTAAAAATTAAGCTTGAGTATAAAGACTATCAAAAAACCGCTTTCTTGATAATTAAATAAAAATTACCCAGTGATAGGCTTTTTAGTTTCAACAAAAATAAAACAAACTAAAAATTAGTATTCTAACTTTATTCCAAGTTTCTCGGCAATTTGGTGGAGTCACTTTTCCTGGCGAGCCATCTTATGAGATAAGGCCACCATTTCTTTAAAATAATCGTCAGCTTTTTTAACGTAGGCATCAACTCCAGTTTGTAAATCAGAAAAACTTTTCCTCATTTCCTCTCTGAATGCCTCAAAATCTTCTTTAGTAGGAAAAACTTCCCGATTGTCTTCAATGATTCTCTGAATGTCTTCTTAATGTAAGCATATTTTGAACAAATTACATTTATCGTTTCTAAGGCTATTGTATTTTCTTGAAAATATAATGTCAACTTTGTGTACAAATCTATTTTTGAGGAACCAATGAGGTTTTAATTCTCTTTTTGGATTTCCTCACCAGATGTGGTCTCTTTATAGAGATCCATCGCTGGTCAGATACCTCTCTGAAGCTCCGGCCTCAGTCTTTTAAATATTACTTTTGAAACTTTTCCTACCCGAATTTTAGCCCGGTTTGGCATTTTAGGGGTATTACCGAGGTATCTCATATTCTACAACAACCTAAGTCACAGAACAGGCAAAGAAGGGTTCTCACAACCCAGCATTTGGCTTTTAAGGAGCCGAGGCAATCTTTAAAATTTGCCTTTGCCTTCAATCTTTGTTAAACTTGTTTGGTAAGGTCACTCGCAAGCTAAGGCAAACTTCAGACCAAGGAAGATTACCCTCTCCAACTTCTTCTTAAAAGTCGAAAAATCTCATTCCGTTAGTAAAAAATCATCAATAATATGCCAATCATAAATAAGAGAACAACACTGGGAGCGCTTTTTATTGGTATTCTTATAATTATTGTCGCTTCGGTCCTCCTTATCCAAGAAAATAGGCAACAGGAGAGAGAAACAGAAGTAGAAAAGAGAGAAACAGAATTAGAAATTCCTTCTTGTTTAGAAATTTTTCCTCGTCATTTAAAACCTTCTCCAGAAATTTCTCCCTGTTTAGAAATTCCTTCTGCTATTGCTCTTCACGATCAACTTCTTGCGGAGTTTTTAATCCAGCAGAAGATTATTAAAACTGGAGAGAGATACAGTCCAGTGGGTCTTGAGTTCAGCAAAGTTATTAGAGAGGATTTAAATAGAGATGGCGAAAAAGAAATAATTATTGGCCTCGGTTTTGAAGGCCCAACTATGGGTTGGATTGGTCTAATTAAGAAGGAGAAGGAAAGATACCTCCTCTCTTATTGGGAGAACCTTGGCGGTGATGCTGTTTTAGAAATGTCATTCAGAAATCTCCCTCTAGAAACAGATCAATCCTTAATTGTCAAAAAAGGAGGGAGATATGGCACAGGATTGTTTGGGAAATCACTAAGCATTTACTTAATAGATGAGAGTAGAGATGAGCTTTTGAAATTGATCTGGGAAGGTCTCTTAGAAGATTTTGGAACTTCAGGATCGATTGGCTCCAAGGGAATAGAAGCTCACTACAATGTTGAGTTTGAAGATATTGATGGAGATGGTACTCTGGAAATTATTCACACGGGAGTGATAAAAAAATTCCAAGTAACTGAAGGTGAGTATGTGACTTTGGAAGAAGGTCAAGTGAGAGACATTTTTAAATACAAATGTGAAGATAAATTAGATAGTGATTGTGAATATAAATTATTGTCTGATCGTGAATTATATGAATTATTGTTTTATCGTGAATGGTGAATGAGCTATTATTCACTTCCAGATTGTTATCTCGGCTAAATTAAATAGGCATATTCTGGCTTTGGTAGTTGGTGGACCTGTCACCGATCAAGGCTTCCTTCCATCATGAGGAGTGTTTGGGATTATCGTTTCCCAGAGGAGCTATCTCATCTCTTGAAAGATCGATCTTAATCTCACCCGCTCTTTAGAGAAGGCCAATAACTAAGCTAAGGCAAACATCGCTAAAGAAGATCGCAGTTATCAATTTTTTTCAAAGGTCGACAAAAGTCTTTTCCCTAATAAAAGATTTCCAATCACCTACCAACCATCAGTAAGAAGACTGTCCTTATAGCCTTCTTAGTCCTCATCCTCATCAATGTTATAGGAATTTGGGCTTACTTCATGAAAGGAGAAGAGAAAAGACCTGAATCTCTCTTTTTTGAGTCCTCCCCACCAGATCGAACTGCCAATTGGAAAACTTATCGGAGTGAAAAATACGGTTTTGAGTTTAAATATCCCAAAGAGTATGACGAGGTTGAACCGTGTAAGCTAAAAAAACTGACAAGGGCATTGAGTTAGGAGAAGGAGAAGGAAGCTTTCGGATAGAAATGATAAAATCTAAGCTCTCTCTTTTGGAATATGTAGAGAAATTTGTTCAGGAAGAGAAGAGAAAGGTCCTTGGAATTTATGAATATGAATTATCTCCAGAAGAATTAGCAAAAGCTGAGCGCTGGGTAAAGATGGAACCTACTGTTGTGGGCTATTATATCGGATTTAGTGTTGTCTTCCCTGGTAGACCTGATATGGTGACTTTCCTTTCAAAGAATGATAAAATTTATCAAATTTCCGTAAGGGGAGGAGATGATTGTCTCTACACCCACTCCCAAGGCAGATTTGAATATGGTGAAGCTCCCCACCTGTGGGATATTTTCTCCCAACTACCCTTTACTTTAAGGCTTTATTAACATTTGGAAAGATCAGCCTGCTTCTTACTACCCCATTGGAAAGTTCCACCCAAAACCTGCTTTCCCAAAGACTTGAGAGATTATGGCTAATAAATTAATAAAAAAATATGACCAAGGAAGAAAAATTTAGAGGCCATTGAAAGAGATATTTGTTGGCCCGAAAATTGAAGGTCTATTTAGTTTTGGAAATCTAATCCAGCTAAAAGCTATCTCTTTTATCCAAGATTCAAGAAATCTTGAAATTTTATTCTCCAGAGGATTTTTATTTGACCATTTTTATCCCTTCCTTATTTTAACAAATTATTCCGCCTCCCAAAAGCTCCTCACCTCGGTAAAAAACTACTGATTGGCCAGGGGTGATAGCCCGCTGAGGCTTATCAAAAAAGACAACGTAATTTTTGCTCATTAGTTGTCGTCGTATTTCGGCGATCGCCGAAATATGACGATAGCGAATTTTTGCCTTAACTTTTAGAGGTAATTTAGGTTCTTTTCCCGAAATCCAATTGACATTTTTGGCAACCAATTCCTTTTTGTATAAATCCTTTTCATTTTTAGTAACAATCAGAAGATTTTTTTTCAGATTTTTATCTAAAACATAATAAGGTCCTCCAGAAAGCCTCATCCCTTTTCTCTGACCAATTGTATAAAACCAGAGGCCCTTGTGTTCTCCGATTATTTCTCCGTCTTTTGTGACAATCTTGCCTACCTTTTCTTTTAGATGCTTCCTCAGAAAATCGTTAATCGTCGTCTGAATAAAACAGATTTCTACCGATTTTGAAATTGATAAAACTGGCAATTTGAATTTCTTTGCCATTGATCTCACTTCTTCTCTAGTAAAATTCCCAATTGGAAATAGAATTCGTTTTAATTGATCTTGATTTAACATCCATAAAAAATATGACTGATCTTTCTCTTTATCTCTTGCCCTCAACAAACTAAATTTGAATTTTTCTCCACCTGTAGATTTTTTCAAATTTTTTCTGGCATAATGGCCAGTAGCAATGAAATCGGCCTCCAAAGCTAAAGCTTTTTCTAATAATAATCCAAATTTTATTTCTTTATTGCAGGCAACGCAAGGATTAGGTGTTATCCCTTTTTTGTAGCCAGCTAAAAAACAATTGATAATTCTTTTTTTAAATTCTTTTCTTAAATCCAAACTGAAAAAGGGAATTTTTAAAATTTTGGCAATCATTTTTGCCCTTTTTTCAACCTCCTGAAAACGAGGTAAATTAACCAAATTCATAAAAACTCCAGTCACATTAAAACCAGCCCTTTTTAAAAGAGCGGCCGCTACCGAACTATCTATTCCTCCTGAGATTGCGCAGATTACTTTTTTCATAGAAATTAATGCGTAATTAAGTAAATCTATCTTGGCTCGTTTATTTTTTTAAAATTGATTAAAATTTGAATTCAAATTTATACCATATTTTTTGCGATCGCAAAAAAAATGTGGTATAATTGTTATTGTCCATTATCTTTATATTTTTAAAAACCCGCTGACAATTAAATCAATTGCTTCTTTTTCAGTCAATCCCTTCATTCTTAAATAGGTTAGTTCTTCTTCTGAAGTCTTCCCAATCGAGGCTTCGTGGGTAATTTGGGCTTCTTTATTTTGGCAAATCAATTGGGGAATTAAGGAAATTTTGGCAGTTTTATCAATTAATAAACCTTGACAATCCAAATGGCCTTTTCCTGGAGCCTTGGCAAAAATTTTAGAAATAGCTTCAATTTCAGTCTTTTTTCTGCCAACCAATCTTAACCTGACAATCCCCTGGGAATTTTTTCCCTCAAGAAAAATAGTCTCTTTCAAATTCACCTTGGTATTTTTTCCATTGATAACCAAATTCAAATTTGAAGAGGAATTTTCTCCACTGAAAATTGTTGTCACCAATTGAAGATTTTCTGGTGGAAATAAATTTCGATAGTTATAAATAAGAGAAGTCTCTTTTCCTAAAATAAATTGGTAATCTGGCAAAACAAAATCTTTTTCTCCCCAGTAATGAAAATGATTATATTCTAAAGCCGAACCTTCCTTGAGAATAAGTTTCCCTTTGGCAAGATGCCTCCCAGCTAAATTATTTTTTTGGGTATGACAAACTCCACTGAGTTTGATTTTTAAATTTTTCTCAATCACCAATAAATTTCTCAAATCTTGAAAAATTTTTGGAGAGGCAATAGTAAAGCAAGTAGCTAATGGAAAATTGACTTGCTCTTTAATCCAAATAAAAAAACCTTCTTTTGGCTTTTCCTCAAAAAATTTCTTTGTCCATTTAAATCTCTGCCAGGCTTGAGGGCTTGATAAAATAACTGTTCCTTTCACTTCAAAAATATTTCTGACTTCATGGTCAACCTGCCAAAAATGGACACTTTTTGCATTTCTCATAACCATATTTTTTAATAATTTTTAAAACTTTTTTGTGATTCTTAGCCTGGCAAATAATTTTTCCATCAAGCATGACTGAAGTTAAATTTGGCTTTAAATAATTTAAAATCTGACCCCAGTGGGTGATTAACAAAAGAGAAACCTTTTTATCTAAAAGTTCTTTTTTAATTATTTTTGAAATCCTTTCCAATCTTTTAATATCTAAGCCAGAATCAATTTCATCAAAAATGGCCAATTTTGGATTTAAAGCTATTACTTGGAGTAATTCAGAAATTTTTTTCTCTCCACCAGAAAAACCAACATTCACTTCTCTTTCCAATAAATCTTTTCCTTCTTCAATTTCATCCCCCACCAAATTTTTGGTGGGGGGTTGAGAAATTTTTTTGACTAATTGAGAGAGCTTTACCCCTTTGATTGCTGGTGGAGCTTGCCAAGCCAAGGCTATTCCCAGTTTAACCCTCTTTTCCGGTGGAAATTTAGTAATCTCTTTTCCACTTAAAAAAATCTTTCCCTGAGTTATCTTATATTTTGGATTTCCCAAAATGGCTTGACAAAGAGTGCTTTTTCCACTAGCATTGGGACC